>JBGSOH010000097.1:0-5632 GCA_041739205.1 Saprospiraceae bacterium | reverse complement strand
GACGCTCTTCCGATCTTGGCTTGGGGACAAGGAGTGTACACAACGAGTCGCTTGGATTTTATGGGCGGAATATCATTAGCTAACCAATCATTTTACCGTGATGGAAATACTAGGGTAGGGCTCTTCCCTGACAATTCCTTTGGAAAGTCTGAAACCCAGAATTTCTTTAATTATGGTGTAAAAGCAGGTGTAACTTACAAGCTAGATGGTAGGAATTATTTTGTTGCCAATGGGTCATACAGAACACGAGCGCCTTATGCTAATGAAAGTTTTGTGTCACCAAGGGTAAGAGATCAAATAGTGCAAAACTTGACCAATGAAAAAATCACTTCTGGTGAAATTTCTTACCTAGGTAGATATACCAATCTTAAGGCTAGAGTGACAGCATTTTACACAAATTTTGAAGATAAAATAACGAACGATGTTTTTTATCATGAAGAATTCAGAACTTTTGTCAATTATTTAATGACTGGAATAGATAGACGTCATACAGGTTTAGAGATGGGCCTTGAATACCAATTAACGAGCAATTTTACTGTAATGGCAGCAGGTTCGTTAGGTCAATACATTCATACATCTAGACCTTCGGCTACTATATCACGAGATAATAGTGCAGAAGATTTCGTCCAAGATAGAACCATTTATATCAATAATTATTATGTAGCTGGGATGCCACAAAATGCAGGGACAGTTGGCGTACAATTTAGAAAGAACTTTTGGTTCTTCAATGTGAATGTCAATGGCTTTAGCAAAAACTATTTATCTTTTAACCCAGATAGAAGAACGGCTGAAGCGGTAGAAGGAATAAGTTTACCCGAACAAACAGAGCTTTTTAATACCATTATTGCTCAAGAGAAATTACCTGATGCAGTGACAGTAGATATTTTCTGTGGCAAGTCCATCAGATTTAAGAACAGAAGTACTTTAAATATAAATTTGAACGTAGGCAATATATTGAATAATAAAACCTTTATTACTGGAGGGTTTGAGCAGTTTAGATTTGATTTTGAGGGTAAAGATGTTAACAAATTTGCGCCAAGATATTTTTATGCATTCGGAACAAATTACAGTTTAAATATCTCATACGTATTTGCAAGATAAAAATTAAATTAAATAATAAAAGCATTTTAAATGAAGTCGTTAATTTTTAAAAGTTTATTCCTTGTTTTAGGAATAGTAGCAGTTTTAGGTATTTCAAGCTGTGTCAAAGAAGATTTTGACGCGCCTCCAACAACAGGTAGCGATCCTGAAATTGCAGCAGATCAAATAGTGTCTTTAAATGATGTATTTGCAAAATATGTCCCTGGTGCTTATACACCGATTGCATTGGATAAATATCTTAAGGCTGTAGTTGTTGCTGATGACAGATCTGGAAATTTTTATAAAACACTGATTCTTGAAGACGAAAACAGTGATTTTGGTATAGCTGTTTTAATAGATGAGAATGAAATTCATTCTCAATATTCAGTAGGTAGAAGAGTGTTTTTAAAACTAAATGACTTGACTATCTCTGATTACAATGGTCTTCCGCAAATAGGTATGGGTATTGATAATTCAGGTACTTCACCTAGATTGGGCTATATTCCATCAGCACTATTACCTGATGTAATGATCAAAGGACAAACTGGTATTCCGGTTGTACCAAGAGTGAAAACCATCAGTGAATTAGGTCCAAATGATTTAAATACACTTATCAAATTAGAAGGTGTACAGTTTAGAACAGTAGGCCCGACAGTTACCTATGCTGACAATAATCCAACTAGTCCAGTGACCATAAATCAAACATTGGTAGATTGTGCAAATAATCAGATCATTGTTAGAAATAGTGGTTATGCTGAATTCGCCGGAGATATCCTTCCAGAAAAAAATGGTAGTTTGACAGCTGTATACAGTGTTTTCAGACAAGACAAACAGCTTTTCATTCGTGAGACAACAGACATCGTTTTTGATAAAGATAGATGTGGTCAATCTGGTGGTGATAATAGAATAAGTGTAAAAGATGTGAGAGCATTATTTGCAAATGGTACAACGGTGGCTCCTGCTGCTTTTGTGCAAGGTGTTGTAATTTCTGATGGTGCTAATGGAAACACTGATACACGAAATATGGTATTACAAGATGGTGATGCAGGTATTGTACTTAGATTTTCAGCAGCACACAATGTCTCCCTTGGTAAAGAAGTAAAAGTAAATATCAATGGAATAACCCTTAGTGAATTTAATGGTCTATTGCAGATATCTACAGTTCCAAACGACAATATACAAATAGTAGGTGATGGTACTATCACACCTAAAGTATTAACCATTTCTCAAATCAATCTAGCAACCCATGAATCTACTCTAGTTACTATCAATGATGTAGAACTTAGTGGAGGAGCAACATTCGGTAGTAATAGTGGTAATATTACTGCAACGGATGCAACTGGAAATATCACTTTATTTACAAGAGGAGCAGCGTCGTTTAATAGTCAGCCTTTAAAAACTGGAAAAGTTAATCTAACTGCCATAGTTTCTGAGTTCAATACTCCTCAATTGACAATGCGCAGAATAGAAGATGTATCTGGTGGTGGTACAGTAGAGCCACCTACAGGCATTGATGAAGCATTTTCAAGTCAATCCAATAATGTGGACATAAGTATTACAGGATGGGAAAATGTGGCTGTAAAAGGAACAAGAAAATGGCAAGGAAAACTTTTCAGTGGTAACTTATATGCTCAGTCAACAGCCTTCAATGATACAGCTCCTGCTATGGAAACTTGGTTGATTACACCAGAAGCAGATACGGACAAAACACCAACATTGACTTTCGAAAGTGCAAAAGCATTTTGGGTACATGATGGTTTAACAGTTTGGGTAACAACCAATTATACTGGTAACCCTACCACTACTACATGGACAAAAATCGATGCTAAGGTAGCAGCTAATGCAGATGCAGATAATACTTTTATCCCTTCAGGGAATATAAATTTAAAGTCTTATGGCACTAAAGTTAAAGTAGGATTTAAATATGAAGGAGTAGGAGGTACTAACACTTCGACTTACAGACTAGATAACATCAAAATTCAATAAGACAAAAGTCTTTTAACATAAAAAAAGGTGGTACCTATCTTCGGAAGTGTACCACCTTTTTTTTATTCGCCAATTACGCGTTTTATAATTCTCAGCTTGTGGGTATACTTGTGCAGATCAGCATTGTGTATGCCGAAGTGATCTAGCTTGTCGATCCTAACACATCCATTCACGTGAATGATTCTTTTTTCACCGATTACAATGCCAGCATGATTGATTTGACCCAAATCATCAAAGAAAAACGCAATATCTCCTTCTCGACTTTGCTCTATAAAATCAATGACATCACCTTGTTGATATTGTTCATTGACATTGCCAGGTAGATGCATGCCAAAAAAACGGAATACTTGCTGAACAAATAAACATCCATCTATACCGAATGGACTTTTGCCACCTTTTAGTTCTGGACTGAATAAATACCTCCTTGCTATTTTGACAAATAATTCAGTAGAGAATTCTAATCCACCGATTGGTGCTGCTTGACCATTATACACATATTTGCCATCAGGAAGCGTACAAGAAATCCCATCATAAAGTGGAAGTCCCGAACCTAAAACAACTGATTTTGATACTTCTTCATTAAATGTAGGATGGCATATTTCTAGAGACAAAGCATAATTCTCTCTATATTTGTTGTAAGTTTCTTCAGATATTAAAGTTATCTGAGACGTCTGTACCCATCCAACAACAACATCTGTATATGTTTTTACTTTATACCAATGTTTATTTTTCTTTTCAACAATATGACAAATCTCACCAAAAAGCATCTGAGTAAGTAAGGCTTCAGCGACGTCTGGTTTTGGTCTCACAGCAATAATATTGAGATGACACACAGCGTGAAATAAGTGTTTGGTATCAATCTTCTTTTTCTTGGCCATTTATTTATCTGAATCGAGACTGCGAAAATACTTATTTTATTGGTTTGTGCGTTATAATGTCTTAGGTTTATTAAGGTGAACAACGGGACGATGTTGTTATTTAAGATTTTTATACTTCAATTGAAGGAATATGATTAGTTTTGCATCTCAAAGAATTAAGATAGATATGGGTAGTAGACAATGGCTTATAAAATTGGAATTATATAATATGAACACTAAGCATTTTTTAAGCATTACCAAATATTTTATTTTGGCTAGTGTTATTTTATTTTCAACTCAAACAAATGCTCAAGATCCACATTTTTCTCAGTTTTATGGATCACCACTGACACTCAATCCTGCGATTGCGGGCACGTATACAGGTACTTTCCGTATCTCTACCATCTATAGAGATCAATGGAGATCTGCAGTAGATGATCCTTTAAGAACATTTGCAGCAAGTGGCGATGTCAAGTTTAACTTAAACTATGGCGCCATTAAAGGTAATCCTGATATAGTAGCAGTAGGTATTACTTTCTTTTCAGATAGGGTAAATACTTTTGACTTCAATACAAATCAGATTTTGCTAACAGCTGCCTACCATAAATCATTAGACAAAAAAACTAAACAATACATAGGAATAGGTATACAAGGTGGCATATTGCAGAAGTCACTTAATTACGAAGATCTTACTTTTCAGGATCAATTTAATGCCATAGATGGGTATACGCTTGGTACGGGCGAACAATTACCACCTAATAATAGGGCTTATTCAGATGTTAATATTGGGCTTTATTATTCCATTGCACCTAGCAAAACATTTAATTTCCACATTGGGGCAGGCTATTTTCATTTAAATAAGCCGAATGTCTCATTTTATAATACACCCGATATCATTGACCAGAATGTTATTAAGATTGATACCTTGAGTGCTAAATGGAGTATTCATACAGGGGCTTCTATCAAGACATCTGAAAGAATGGCGATCCAACCGAGAGTAAATGCTCTTGTACAAGGACCTCATACTGAACTAAATCTTGGGGCGACATTCAGATACAAAGTGTCCAAACAATCTGGTCAGTACCTGCTTTTCGGTCCATACATTCGTGGTGTAAAAAATTATAACAATTTTGGCTTAGAATCAGTGATAGGCATGGTTGGATTTGAAAGAGATAATTTTATATTTGGTTTTTCATATGACCAAAGTCTCAGTAGTTTAGTGAATGATCGTAAGTCATTGTCTTCTTTGGAGTTTTCTATTATATATATAGGTGAGCATCATAACGAAGATAATTTCTGCCCGCAATGGTAATGTTGCCAAAGCTTCAATGTAGCCAAAGCTTCCAGCTTTGGAAGAACAATGTTGTCAAAGCATCCAGCTTTGAACAAAAATAGCCAACTGCCAATATGGGTATATCAATATAGCTAAAGCATCCAGCTTTGGAGAATAATACCCAAACTCCAACTTTAGAAAGCTTACAAAGTCGTGACTATTTTTTAAGAAACGTTTTGTTCTTAAAAACTAGGCCATACGAAATCAAAACCCTAAATAATCAATGCTGGAAATTCCTTTTTAGCATTGAATAAATAACTGTATCAAGATATTGGCCATCCCAAAATACATTTTCTTTGATATGGGCTTCTTTGACAAATCCGTTTTTGATCAATACACGTTCTGATGCTATATTATCAGGATCTATGATGGCTTC
>JBGSOH010000090.1:0-20260 GCA_041739205.1 Saprospiraceae bacterium | reverse complement strand
GTTTTTTCAATAGAAGATCCTACTAATCCTGTATTGCGGTATGAAGCGAATGGCGCACAAAGTATATGGAGAGACATCAAAAGTTACAATAACCATCTTTATGTCACAACCGATCAAGGACAGGACGGTCTTGTTATCATTGATATGACTAAAGCTCCTGATACTATAAGTCACACAAATTTTAGGCCTGAATTTAATATTAATGATCAATCAAGTATTCTTCACCGATGTCATAATCTTTACATTGATGAAAATGGTATTTGTTATCTTGCAGGATGTAATGTCAGCCAACGAGGTGTACTAATGTTTGACCTTAATGTGAATCCAGATAGTCCTGAATATAAAGGTATTGCTGATCAGACTTATTCTCATGATGCTTTTACTCGTGGTGATACTTTATACGCGTCAGAAATTAATATCGGAAAACTTACAATATATGATGTGAGTGACAAAACGAATCCTGTCGTTTTAGGCACACAAGCCACTTCTAGGGATTTTACACACAATGCATGGCCTTCTGATGATGGGAAATATGTTTTTACAACAGATGAAAAAGCTGGTGCATATGTGGATGCTTATGATATTACGGATTTACCCACTATTAAGTTAATAGATAGATTTAGACCTTTAGAAAGAGAGAATGACGGTGTGATACCTCACAATACACATTATTATAATGGTTACTTAGTCACAAGTTGGTATACTGATGGTGTCAGGATTGTAGATGCCCACAAACCAGACAACTTGATAGAAGTTGCTTACTATGATACTTGGGAAGATGCAGCAGCATGTCATAATGGTTTTTCTGGTTGTTGGGGAGCATTTCCCTTTACAGGTACCAATATTGTTTATGCAAGTGATATTAATAATGGATTGTTTGTCATTAATGTAGATTATAAAAGAGCTTGTTATCTTGAAGGTGTTGTCAAAGATACTGATGGACTCGCAGTATCAAATGCTAGAATCGATATTTTATCCGATCAGCTTAATAAAGAATTTTCTTCTCCTTCAGGTGAATTTAAGACTGGCTTAGCATATGATGGTAGTTTTCAAGTTCAGGTAACGCATCCGGATTTTGTGACACAGGTAGCAACTTTCAATTTAGTGCGAGGTGAAGTTGTATCTTGGAATCCAGTACTTATTCGAAAAAGGCCAATTGAAGTTAGTTTTGTCATAAACGATAAAGATGGGCAAGGTATTCCTGCTAATATATTTCTAAATAATAATTCAAAACCATACAACTTAATGGCTTCTCCAGAAGGCGAGCTCAACCAAACGATTTTGTCTGCAAGCTATGAGTTGTTTTTGAATGCTTGGGGATATGAAAGTATTTACCAACCATCATTTACGGTAGGTATAGGTGCAGATAATGAATTGATAACCATACTAGAAAAAGGATATAATGATAACTTTGAAAACAATCTGAATTGGACAATAGAATCTACACCCTCTATGTCAGGTGAATGGGAAAGGGTAAAACCAAGATTGACCAAATATGGAACTATAAATGCGAATCCTGGACAAGATTCTGATGATGTTGGTAATATTGCATATGTAACGGGTAATGGAAATCCTGGCGCTGCGTGTGATGATGTAGACAATGGTGTTACGAGACTTATATCTCCACCAATGGATTTATCAGACTTTAATTTACCAAAATTGAATTACGATGTATGGTTTTTTAATGATGGAGGAGCTTCCGCAATTAATGATACACTCATTATAAAACTAACAAATGGCCTAGAAGAAGTTGTTGTAGACAAAGTGTTCGGAACTACAGATGGTTGGAAATCTATCAGAGAATTGGATCTATTGAGTTTCATTTCTACAGAAGATAGCTTAAGACTTATTGTAGAAGCATCAGATTTTGCTGATAGAGGACATTTAGTTGAGGCAGGTTTTGACAATTTCTTTGTAACACAAACAGTGGTTTCATCTTCAGAAGACCTTACTTCGTTAAATAATAGAGTGACCATCTACCCTAATCCATCAAATGATCATTTGATTATTGAGCTTAGTGAAAAAAGAAATATTGAAGTGTTAGATTATCAAATAGTTAGTGCTTTGGGTAGTGTTTCAAAAGTAGGTAAGATTGATTTTCATACTACGAGACTGGATATCAATGAATTACCTGTGGGTATGTATTTCTTGGATATCAAAGGTATGGCTCCTGTCAAGTTTATCAAACAATAAAAATTGTTAAGTCATAAATAAAAAAGTCCAGTGAATTCAATACTCACTGGACTTTTTTTATTTGTACAAAGTTTTATTTACAAGACTTCGTATTTAATATTTACCATAAATCTAGCGTCTCTAATGCCCAACTGACGTGCTACACCTGGACTTACGAAAAGACTGATGTCCTCTCTATAAGTACCTTCAGGAATTCTACCTAACACTTTTGCTTTTACTTGGCGCTTTAGCATTGGGAAGTAAATATCCATGGTACTTCCTAATTTAGCTTCATTGTGTAAGACAAAAAGACTGGTGGATTCACTATTTTTATCCCATAATGCTATTACATTGGAGTTAAACCATTTTACCACTTTAGCATCATTGGTTACGGTATCGGTCACCTCACCTTGCTTTTGGTCAGTGGATACTTTTACATTTGGTTCGTTAAGAACCAGATCTTTAGGCATTGTTTTTTGGTTGGTAGTCCTGATATCGTTTGACACCTTTTTGTACCTGCTCAAAGATAAATAACCCACCAATAATTTTTCTCCAACGTTTATCGATTCTGATGATTTTTTATTAAGTTTCTGGATGATACTTACCTCTGTTCCGAAATATGTCTTGGAGATTTTATAAAGTGATTCTCCTTTTTTTACTTGATAATACAGCGGTAAACTAGCTTGTTGCTTAGGATTGAAGTCAGATTTAATGATCAGATTTTCTCTATTTATAGGCACTTTGATGTTTTTACCTTCAGGAATAACTTGTTGTGACTTTAAGTTGTTTTTTTGTAGGATGGTTTGTACATCGATCTGAAATATATCAGCTAAGCTATAGACGGTGGTTCCTTTATCCATGTGGTGGATGTAAAATAATTCATTACCAGTTAAGACATCAACAATTATATCATTTTCTGCGGAGAAAAATGGGTTGTTCTGGGCAAATGTAGATGAAACTATTGTAAGAAATAAGAATATCGTACATTTACATTTTATATGGGAGATTAAATATTTAGGATATGTTTTCAATTTGCATTTATGTATTTGGGTACAAATATATTACAAAAATACTTAATATGTATGTTCTTTAGCCTTAAAATTTTAATAAAGTGAAAACCAGCATTATAATACCATCACGTTTAGCATCCACCAGACTACCAGAAAAAGCACTTGCCGATATTTTTGGTAAAAGTTTAATCATGCGTGTGTACAAACAAGCGCTTAAATCCAAGCTCGCTGATGAGGTCATTATTGCAACAGATCATGCTAAAATCTTTGATCATGTTTCAGCTTTAGGAGCCAAGGTGCGCATGACATCAACCGATCATATTTCAGGAACTGATCGTATTGCCGAAGTCTGTAGCTCGCTTGATAGTGATATTATCATTAATCTACAAGGTGACGAACCATTGATCAATCCCATTCAAATAGACGACTTGATTAGTGTTATGAAGGCAGAACATGTTCAAATCGGTACACAGTGCAGATTGATAAATGACGTTGATTTGCTTTTTGATTATAATGTTGTCAAAGTAGTCAGGGATTTTCACAACAAAGCGCTTTATTTCTCACGACAGGCTCTTCCTGCTTTTCGCGATATAAAATATGAACAATGGTATGGTAAAACCAATTACTATCGACACATTGGCCTGTATGGTTATAAAAGGGAAGTATTGATGGAACTAACCAAACTAGCTCCTACGCCTTATGAATTGGCAGAATCACTTGAGCAATTAAGATGGCTGCAGAATGGCTATACTATTCATTGCCATGAAACTACGTACGACTCTGTAGGCGTGGACACACCTGATGATCTAGAACGAGTGAGAGATATTGTGCTTAAAGAAACGTTCCATTAAAGCCTAAAGGCAAAATATCCTGAACGGAATCAATCTCATACACTTCGGGACCGTCAGACTTTAGTAATATTTTTATTTTGTGTTTGTGTCTAAATTCAAATTCAGATATTACTTGTCTGCATGCGCCACAAGGAGAGACAGGTTTTTCGATACGTGCTTTCATGTTTTTAATCGTAATAGCTAAAGCTTCTATAGGAACATTCGGCTTATTAGCACCAGCATTATACAAAGCTACCCGTTCGCCACAAATACATAAAGGATAGGATGCATTCTCTTGATTACAACCCACAAAAGTATCACCATCCGTCAGTCTAACTGAAGCCCCTACATGGAAGTTGGAATATGGTGCATAGGCATTTTTCAGTTGGTCGATTGCACTTTCCATCAACTGTTTATCTTCAGATGACAATTCATCAGTACTTTCGTATACTTTGTATGTAAAAGTTGATTGGATGGTATTCATGTGCTTAAAATTTTAGTGGAATAGTAATATAACAAAAATTACACCATATTTTTTTTAATAAAGATGGAACGTTTCAACATATTTATGCGACCAAAGTTTTTCATAATTGGTATTCAGTACATTATTTTTAAAAATGATGTTAACTTTACTCTTTCGAATATGATATTAGCATGATAGAAAAAAGTCAGAAATATAAGTTTTCAGTATTTTCATATATAGGACTGCTATTGGGTTTAGTGACTGTCATAGTCCATATCCTTTCACAATTGATTTGTATTAACTGCTTCTTTGGGTTTTATGAAAAAGTAATATTTCCATCTATCAGGGTCTTGTACGATTATACAGTTGGATATTTGCCATTTCCATTTGTGTATGTTGTATTTTGTTATCTTATCTTTTTAATTTATAAATCATTTCACAGATTTATGCTCAGTGAGCAAACAAAACTTCATAAACTGAGAGATTTAGGTTTAGGATTTTTGAATTTTATCGGATGGGTCGTTTTCTTATTTTATTTCACATGGGGCTTTAATTACTATCAACCTTCCATCGAAAATCAATTGGGACTGCCTGAAATAACTATTGACTCAGCTGATGTGGTCACAGAATTGGGAGAAATAACTTTATTGCTAAATGAAGCTAGAGAAATCATTTCAGCAGATACATCTAGACTTGAGATGAATTTAAATTGGGTAAATCTAGAACAGGATATAAGGGATAAACAGGAAGAGATGATCTCAACTTGGGGCAAACCGACGAAGGGTAGGGTGAGGATTCGTGCTTTGAAGCCGAAAGGACTTTTGCTTCGGTTTTCGACGGCAGGAATTTACATACCTTTTGCATTTGAAGGACATGTAGATCCAGGGATGAATGAGATTCAGTGGCCATTTACCATGGCACATGAGATGGCACACGGTTATGGTTACACGGATGAAGGTGCATGTAATTTTATAGGTCTACTCACTTGCATGCGCTCAGACGTACCAGAAATACGATATTCAGGATTGATGGGATATTGGAGATATTTATTTTTTGATATGAGAAATAGGTACCCCCATGTGGCTAAACAAACTTATGACACATTGAATGTAGGCGTAAAAAATGATCTGAAAGCAATTCGTGAAGACCTGAATAAAAATCCAGATCTAATGCCAGTGGTTAGAGATAAAATATATGACTCATACCTAAAATCTCATGGTGTAAGAAGTGGTCTTCAAAGTTATAATGAGATAACGATGCAAGTATTGCGATGGAAAAAAAGTAAACATGCTTTTAATTTTAGAAAGTAGTTTTTCTAAGATTACTATTTTATTTTATAACATGCTGCTTGTGTAGTTACAAAGATTTTAAATACGCTATGGCAAATTGATTAAGATTTTGAATGGCATCTAGCATTTTCCATGAAGCTCTATTCCTTGGTTCTACATAGTTTGAGATGGCACGGACTTGGATTGATGGTAGATTCAATTTTGCACAAGTGTAAAAAAAAGCTGCACCTTCCATACTTTCTACATCTGCCATATACTTATTTTGGATCGACACAATGGAGTCTGATGTACCAGTTACTTTATTAACAGTAATACCTATGGTTTTTTTGAGGTTAGTCTCAGGAAGTTCTTTTGCTATTTTAGAGACCCACCCATCTTTATAAGGAAATACATCTTTATTTATCAAATTCATTTCAAATACATCTATAAATTGTCCATTAGCTTCTTCTATGCCTAAGTCAGCTATTCTATCTTTGACGATTTCAACCACATCACCTAATTGGATAATCCTATCAAAGGAACCGCCAATACCTAAATTAATGGCAACGTCAAATTTGTGATTAAAGCATAGCTGACTGATAGCAAATGTAGTCTGCATCACACCAACGCCTGTTGTTAATATGTAAACAGTATGAGAATCAAATAAATAAAACCCCTGATCATTTTTTTTATAATTATCATCAAGAAAAGATATTAAAGGATTGATTTCAAGGTCAGTGGCTGCTATTATCAGAATGTTCATACTTGTATATATTGTGAAATAGTATTTTTGATGATCAAAAAAAAAGCACTTCATCCTGAGATTAGTGCTTCTATAATATTTTATAATGATTACATTTCGGAATTACCAATCCATATCATCACCCTTGTCTACCGTTTTGTCAGGATTATCATTGGCAATGGAAGCTTCCCATTCTGCCTGTTTTTTCTCATATTCATCATAATCAAAATCAGGCATCAGAACTGTTTTAACATGATTTATTGTTTCTTCCAATTCAGCCAAGAACCTATTAAAGTCTTCTTTATACAAAAAGATTTTATGTCGCTCATAACCGTCACCGTTAAATTTCTTTGTACTTTCAGTGAGTGTAAGATAAAAGTCCTCTCCTTTAGTACGCTTTACATCAAAAAAATAGGTCCTTCTTTTGCCAGCTTTAACTTTTGCTGAGTAGACTATATCTGATTTACCTCTTTCTTCTTTTTCCACGGAAATCGAAATTTAAATTATTAATAGGACAAATTTAATAATAATTTTCAAATGACAAAATTATTTTTTGCTTAATTCCTTGAAAAGGAAAATAAATAATAACATTGTCATCTAAAAGTCACGAAATTTTGATGTAAAAGTTGTTTTGATTATCGTATTAATTATATTACTTCTTTCATACTTTGTTGATCATAAATACTGCTATAAAAACCTTCTCTAGCCAATAATTCATCATGCGTGCCTTCATCTACAATGATACCTTCTTCCAGAATGATTATTTTGTCATAATTCAATAGATTATTGGCTCTGTGGGTGATGGTAATGCTAGATTTGCCTTGTAATGAACTAGCAAAAAAAGATAATACGTCTTGTTCTGTTTTTGTATCTACAGCAGAAAGGGCATCGTCCAAAATGATGATATCTGGATTTTTAATAAATGCTCTAGCTATCGAAATTCTTTGCTTTTGCCCACCTGATAAAGTGACGCCACGTTCCCCAATCAAGGTATCAAACTGTGCAGGTAACTTAATGATTTCTTCATATACAGATGCATGTTTTGCATATTGGTGAATATCAGATTCTGACACATCAGGTTTTCCAAAAGCAATATTGGCGGCAATGGTGTCTGAGAATAAAAATACATCTTGGGGCACATAAGCTATTCGATTGCGAAGCACATTCAGATTGTGGGATTTAATATTGACACCATCTATTAATATTTCTCCTGATGTCACATCAAACATCCTTGTCAATAATTCTGCAATCGTTGTCTTACCTGAAGCGGTTTTGCCCAAGATAGCTAGTTTTTCTCCTTTACTTATGGAGAAACTTACATTATCCAAAGCTTTGATGCCCGTATTTGGGTAGACAAAAGAAACATTTTTAAACTCAATATTCCCATTTAGAGTGTATTGAGATTGATTTGTATTTTCTAAAGTCGATTTTTGATCCATCAATTCATTAATACGCGCTTGTGAAGCTTCCGCTTCCTGTACTACGGATGCAATCCAGCCGATGGATGTTACAGGCCAAGTCAACATATTGACATAGATGATAAATTCTGCAATATTACCCGTAGTTAGTCTTCCTTCAAATACTTGGTATCCACCCACAATAACTACTATCAATGTACTAATTGAAATCAAAAGCAACATTAAAGGTTGGAAGTAGGCTTCAATTTTGGCAAGTTTGAGTGATCTCTTTTTAAACTCTTCACTCTGTTGTTCAAAAAATGACACGAATTGGTCTTCTTTGACGTATGATTTTACGACTCTTATGCCTGAATATGTTTCTTGGGCAGTATTATTGAGTGATGATAACTGTTGCTGTATCAAGGTGCTTTTTTCATTTATTAGTTTGCTTACATAATAAATGGATATAGATAACAATGGAAGTGGCAGTAAAGAAACTATGGTCAACATATGATCGACTTGCCACATTGCGTAGATGGTCATAACAAACAAACTGATCAAATTGATACCATATAATATACCGGGACCTAGATAATTACGCACTTTAGACACATCTTCTGATATACGTGCCATGATGTCACCTGTTTGGTTTTTTCTATAAAACGACTGATCCAAAGATGTGAGATGACCAAATACTTCTTTTCGAAGATCATATTCTATCAGTCTTGACATCACGATAATGGTTTGACGCATAAAATACATGAATAAGCCTTTCAAAATGGCGAATCCTGTGACAATTAACCCAAAAGTAAGTAAGATGCTTCCCAAGTCATCATACATCATTGACTTATCTGAGCCAGAAAGCCCATTGTATTCTGTTAATTTACTTTCTACTAAGTTTAAAGCATCTCTCACTTTCTGTGGAATAAGGATGCCAAAGTAATTGGAACCCGTCACAAAGAAGATTCCTAGGAGGAAATGCCATTTATATATGGAGAAGTATTTATTTAACCTGAAAAGATGTTTCAAAAGCAATCATTTTAATGACAGAAAACCTAACGTCTTTTATATCTAAAGTGTTTTAAGAACTTACCTTCATCATTGAAATTTAATTTTAGGCATAAAAAAACCATTAGCATATTTTACTATACTAATGGTTCAATTTATTTAGTGTGTTCGTGTACTACTTGGAAGTGGCTGTAGCCTTTCTTTTTCTCTGGACAGCCAATCTCTGATCTAGATTGAGTACAGATTCTATTCTTGGTTTGAACTCTTCTTCTATTTTGGTCATACCATTAGAAACTTCTTTTTTCTCCAAGTCTTTAGACAAAAACAACTCCACTCTTTTATATTTTTCTGCAAATATACTGTAAAGCTTATCCTTCTGTACATTTGATAACTGTAGATGTTCACCTTTTTTATTTAATTGAACTTCTACTTTTTTAACTTCCTTATTTATATAATCAATATTCTTCTGACCGAAAGCAAAGGAAGCTGCAAAAAGAACTACTAATAATGAAAAAATATACTTCATGTTGATTAATTTTAGACCAAAATTATAGGAATAATTTTATAAATACAAATTATTAACTACTTTTTTATGATAATTACCTTTTTTTGATGGATTTACTACTATTTAACCCTTTCCTTTCTTTTTAAATGGGTTAAAATCTTTCAGTTTGTCTTTAATTTTATCAACTTCTTCACCTGCATTTTTATTGATTACATCTTTGGCTTTTTGTTTTAAAGAATCAGAAACTGCACCTTTTGCTAAAGAGTCTATTTTATTAGAAACAACCACTTTTGCTTTATTTTTTAAACTATCAAGTGTTTTATTAGCAGCTTCTTGCGCTTTGGTTTTTGCTTTTTCTATTTCTTCTTTTGCACGATTGGTGATGGTGTCCTTAAGTTCACCTTGTTTTTTCTTCAGCTCATTATTGATACTATCTTTAATGTTGGTTACTGTCTCATTTACTTTATCTTGTACTGCATTACCTACACTGCCACCATTGTTTGTTTTTGGCGTGATGCTAAATTTAGGACTCGTGAAGCTCCCTGTCATTTTTACATCCAAAAAGATATTGGGGCCTTGGTCTATATTCACACCATATTTTGCTGCTTCTTTTTCTAAGAGTGACAAACCAGCATCTGCTGCTGCTCCAACTTTATTTTTTTTCATCAGCTCTCTTGGTATGGTCAAGTCAAAATTGTAATCCATGTCTTTGCCAAAACCATGTTTTCCTGAAATCAACATATCCACACCGCCAATGTTTTTGTTGAATGGTTTGAGTTCGAAGAATCCTTTTACGATTTCAAACCAGTTTTTAGTATTGGTCAGATTTACTTCTTTGAGTGAAGCTATACCAAGTTTGTCCGCCATTTTGCCAATTGGATTCACCCCTTTTATACTTCCGCTAAGGGTCTCGATGAATCCCGAAGCATCCAATGAATTGAGATCGGGCATCATTTGGCTTCCGAGCTTACCTTTCATCACCAATGTTGTATTGAACAATCCATCAATGTATGCAGCTATTGGGGCAATTTTCTTGAAAGTCTCTATTTTGCTGAATGCTTCTGCAAACTTTATCTTACTGAGGTCTAGTTTTACTGAAAAATCAGGGCTATTGATATTTTTTGTGTTGTAGACACCTTCCATGTTTATTTTACCACCAAGGGTTTGGGTTTCTACATTTCTCAAAGCCACTTCTTGATTCAATACTTCGAGATCACCTTTGAAATCCTTTAAGTTCATATTGGTGTAGGTCAAATCCTTAATTTCTGTGTGGATAGACATTCTGACATTTTCAGGTACAGGTATGACCACTAATGGTTCTGCACTCTGCTGAGCAGGTGGTTCGGTAAGGAATTTATTTGCATCAAATTTATTGGATGTCAAGTTTATTTTTCCATCGATGGTTCCATTGTTAAACATATAGTCATAAGCATTCAGGACAGCTCCTGATATGGCAAAGTCGTTACCATCTAAATCTCCAGACATGTTTTTTATGTCCATAGCATTGGCAGCAATCTTGGTATCAAGTTTTACATTATTGAGGGTGTATGTATCGTACATTGCCTTTTTGGCACTAAGTACCATGGTTACATTTGTGTTTTTGAGTAGCTCTTCATTCACTTCCATTGGAGCCATTTCTTGACTTTGCGTGGCTCTTGTCGGTTCAGACATCCATTCATTCAGATCAAAAAACTGAGAGTTGCCTGCGATATTGATATTCATACTCTTTTCTGTTGAGAACATTGCAAGTGGATTAGAAATGTCCGTTTTCAGATTTAAGTCACTTTTGCCTAGTTGCATGCCCGTTGCATCAAATGAAATACTTTTTGGTGATGCAGAAGCTGTTGCTTTGTTGATCATTATTTTTGGCATTCCTTCTGATCGGTAGACAATATTGGAAGCATCCACACCACCTGCGAACTTTATGGCAGTGTAGTTTTCATTATTGACATCGCTCATTTTTGCTTTGAAATCTAGGTCACATTTCAGGATACCGCTCAGTTCTTGCACGCCTTGCATAGGGAAGGAAGCAATGATGTTTTTTAAATTCAGGGTACCTTTGACAAAACCTTCTACATTCTGATCACCAGTAAGGTTACTTGCGAGTATTTTGCCAGAAATCGGATCACCGCCCAGTTTCATTTTGAAATTAGGAATATTCACATTCATATCCTTATAATCTGGCCGCATGGCTTTGATATTAATATCTGCAAAAATGTCGCTAACACTCTGTGGTAACGTAGGGTATTTGAAATATCCATCAGCCACGTTTATCTTAACATCAAATCCTGGCATAGAGCCTGTGACGCCATTGTACACTCCTTTTATGATACCTTGTACGCTTGCTTTTCCTTTGGTTTGTACATCTTTGAAGTCAGCTGTGAAGGCATTCGGAATGATGGAAAGGAAAGACTTAAACTCTTCAGATGCTGTTTTAAAAGTGAAATCCGTGACAATATCGTCGCCATTTAACTGTGCGAATCCATCTGCTGTAAGATCTAAGCTATTGAACGTAAGTTTATTATCTCTTAAGGTGTATTTGTTTTCAGGAAAGTTCATATTGAAATCTGCTTTAAGATCAATCAAAGCGTTGCTAATGTATTTCGTTCCTTCAAACTTCACTGTCATAGAGTCGATGTGGGTTGTCGTACGTAGATCAAAGATGTCTTGTGTAAAGTCGCCATTACCTTCATGAGAGACATTTTGCATGACCATAAATAAGTCCATTGTATTGTCTTGATATGATATCTTACCGTTTTCGACGCTGTAATGGTCAAGTTGGAGCTTAAAAGGGGATGATTCTGATGTGGTTGTATCTTTAGTAATCAGATAATTTGCTGTCGTCTCATCTATGGCCACTATATTTATCTCTGGTCTGATCAATTCAATGTCGTTGATTTTTGGCACCATGTTGTCACCAAACAAAGACGATAAACTGATATCAATACTGGTTTTGTCTGCCTTGTACAATACTATTCCATCAAACTGGTCTTGACCAATAACACTGAGACTATCAATACTCACCATCACATCTGGAAATGACTTGATAAAAGAGAACGATGCATCATGAAAATCTACAGTGGCTAATAAAGATTTGTTGATATCTTCTTTGAGGAAAGTAATCAATTTGTCTTTAAAGATGTAAGGAATAATAAGCGCTGCGATGAATAGCGCAATAAAAATGTAAAGAACATATCTCAGAATCTTTTTTAAAACAGTCATTTGTCTTTTGTTTTATTATATAATATAGTAGACGTAAGAAAATCTAATTTAGTATTTAAATATATAACAAATTTTACAAGATATAGATTTGATTGATATGTGAGGACACGATAATTATTGATTTAGAATGAATTAGTCTCGATGCATTTGGTTTATTGAGATATATGGAGTTCCAATCGTTTAATTTTTATTGATAGGAAAGTGGAATGCAAATTTCCTGAATTACCTGAATAAAAAAATAGCGCTCTTTTAAATCGATTATTTGAGACGCGAAGAGAGTTTGCACAAAGTATTCTACACTCCCGACGCGAATTTTCTCAAATTACACAAATTAAAAATATAAATTAAGCCTAAAGTCATTTAGGGGTAGTATGTACTACAAAGTAACACGATTATGTTACGAAGCAACACGCTGATGCTACAAAGTAACACGCTGATGTTACGAAGCAACACGCTGATGTTACAAAGCAACACGCTGATACTACAAAGCAACACGCTGATGCTACGAAGCAACATGTGGATGTTCCAAAGTAAGAAGCCAATGTTACGAAGTAACACGCTGATGTTACAAAGTAACACGTCGATGTTACAAAGTAACACGCTTATGTTACAAAGCAACACGTGGATGTTCCAAAGTAAGAAACAAATGTTTAGTGAGTTTATCAATCTTTTAAAGTGCAGCGTTTTCTTTACGGAGCGTATAGGGAGTTTCCGTGGAGTTCCTATGGAGTTCATGTGGAGTTCCATCGGGGCATGGTCGGGAGATGGTCGGGAGATGGTCGGGAGACCATTGGGTTTTACCATGGATTGAAATCCATAGTTATTGGATTAGATACCCCGCTGGGGTAATAGGTTTTTGAGTAGTTTTATGAAATCAAAGATGTGCATTTTCTTTCAGATTAACTTGTTTTTTCATTATTTTTTGGATAAAAAAAATAATCTACCGTTTTGCCCTGAGCTACGGGGAAAAGGTTAATTATCATTTTGAAAGACTATGATCATATTCTGGATTGGTCATGCTAAATGTTTGGTATAAAGATGGTATATTAAGTACAAGTTGTATACTTTCGATATCGGAAACAAACTGTTTCAGATAAAGTAATAGATAAACAAAGGTTATTAACTTGCACATTCTGATAGTAAATGATGTTGATTCTAAAAATTAGTTTATTTATTAAATAGGTGGTTCGGGTTAAAATCTGTATATTTGCCATCTAATTTTTTGGATGTGTTATCATTTAACAGCTTTCCAACAGGTTAATGAGATGATTAAGGGGTAGAATACTAATGCAATACATGTGTCATGATAGCATATATCAGAAAACAAGGCGGTGAATTAAGAGAGTTTGATGGTCAGGATGATGCAGTTTGGATCAATGTTTATCCGCCTTTTGAACATGGCGAGTTGGATGGATTGGCTACGGCTATGGATGTGCCTTTGGATTTTATAACTGACTCCTTGGATATTGATGAGCGGTCTAGGTACGAAAAAGAAGACAATTCTATCTTTATATTAATAAACAGTCCGATTCTGAATGATGACAGCAAGGATAGTGAGGCGATTTACATCACTGTACCGATTGGTATTATTCTGACAGCAGATCATATTATCACTGTTTGCTCCAAAGAAAATCCCATTCTTGAAAAATTTTATGAGAATAAGGTTAAAAACTTTGACCCTTCTGATAGGAGTTTGTTTGTGCTTCAGATATTTGAGCAGAATGTATTCAGATTTCTGGAATGTCTGAAGAAGTTGAATCTTAAACGCAATCTTATAGAGCAAGAGCTATATCATTCTAGTAGGAATTCGGAATTGCAACAGTTGCTTCGAATTGAGAAAAGTCTAGTTTACTTTGTTAGTTCGCTGAGTGCTAATGAATTGGTGAAAATGAAGATAAAAAGGACAGATCTATTACACATTGGTCATGAAGAGCGATATGCGGATTTATTTGAGGATATTATCATTGACAATTCACAGGCTTTGGAGATGTCAAATGTGTACACGAACATCTTAAGTGGGACGATGGAAGCCTATGCATCTATTGTTTCCAATAATCTAAACGTAATCATACACAGGCTTACGATTGTGACAATAATACTTTTAGTGCCGTCTATGGTGGCAAGCTTCTACGGGATGAATTTGGACTACCTACCTTTTAAGACGTTGAAATATGCGTTTCCGTTTATTATACTGATTTCCATACTCTTAGGCTTCGGAGTGGTGTATTATTTCTCTAGGAGAAAATAATCTTATCTCTTTGTCGTATATGTATATTATTGTAAAACAATGCTTTAATGTGATATATTAAAAGTTATCCACATATGATGGGTTTATTTTTACATATATGGCGCTGATTATTAATACGTTGCAAAGTTATCCACATTTTGTGGATAACTTTTGGATTTTCAATGCTTGTTTGTGGTAAAATTCTTACGTAATTTGCACTCTCATTCGGAAAGCAGCTCATTACTTCTACATCGAATGTAAATAACCAACCGATTACAAAAATATATTTTACAATAGTTTATATATATATTCTATAAATATATATTAAATTATTTAATATTTCTTTGTCTTTTGACAAAACATATTTAATTTTGACACATATAAAGTTTCTTAGATGTGTCCGTTTAAAAGAAGATGCCATTAAATTAACATATCAACAAGCAAATAAATGAGTAAAATGATTGAACCAATATTACAGGAGAATCCTGGACGATTTGTGCTATTCCCAATAGAACACGATGATATTTGGAGCTTTTACAAAAAGTGTGAAGCTAGTTTCTGGACAGCTGAAGAGATTGATCTTCATCAAGATGTCACAGACTGGGAGACTAAGCTCACTGATGACGAAAAACACTTTATAAAACATGTACTTGCTTTTTTTGCAGCAAGTGACGGAATCGTCAATGAAAATTTGGCTGAAAATATGGTCAGAGAAGTACAGTATACAGAAGCAAAATTCTTTTATGGTTTCCAAATTATGATGGAAAATATACACTCAGAAACTTACTCTTTGCTCATCGATACCTATATTAAAGATAATAAAGACAAGGATTATTTATTAAATGCAATAGACAACCTTGCATGTGTGAAGAAAAAAGCAGATTGGGCGCTGAAGTGGATATCTAATGGAGGTTTTGCAGAGCGGTTGATAGCTTTTGCAGCAGTAGAAGGTATTTTCTTTTCAGGTTCTTTCTGTTCTATATTCTGGTTGAAAAAACGAGGTTTGATGCCTGGCCTTACCTTCTCTAACGAATTGATCAGTAGAGACGAAGGTATGCACTGCGATTTTGCTTGTTTATTGTATAATAACCATATCGAGCATAAATTATCAAAAGAAACCATCAGAACTATCATAGCTGATGCCGTAGAAATCGAAAAAGAATTTGTCACAGATGCCATACCTGTTGCTTTAATAGGCATGAATGCAGAGTTAATGTGTCAGTATATAGAATATGTCGCGGATAGATTATTGTCTTCATTGGGCAATGATAAAATATATAATGTTGAGAATCCATTCCCATGGATGGATATGATCTCTTTACAGGGTAAGACCAATTTCTTTGAGAAAAGAGTAGGGGATTACCAAAAGGCAGGCGTATTGGCTGAGAAAGATAATCAGGTATTTACGCTGGAAGCCGATTTTTAGGTGGTTTATTAACCAATTTTACACACCATCCCGAGATCCGTATTTTTTTCCAACATTCATCAAAAATTTAAGTGCTATGCAAGTTATTAAAAGAAGTAACAAGAGGGAACCCGTCAGTTTTGACAAAGTAACAGCAAGGATCAACAAACTTTGTTACGGGTTGAATTCTAAATTTGTCGATCCAATAGAAATATCAAAAAAAGTTGTTCAAGGCTTGTACGATGGTGTGCGTACGACAGACTTAGACAATTTAGCAGCGGAGACTTCAGCTACTATGGCGGCGAGACACCCTGACTATGCGATATTGGCAGCAAGAATTGCTGTATCAAATCTCCATAAAAATACCGAAAAGTCATTTTCAGTTACTATGGAGCGTTTATTTAAATACATCGATCCTAAGACCAATATGTCGGCAGGATTGATCGGTGAAGAAACCATTCAAGTCATTAGAGAACATGCTGATTTATTAGATTCAGCTATTATATACGATAGAGATTATAGCTTTGACTATTTTGGATTTAAGACGTTAGAAAAGTCTTATTTACTCAGAATGGATGGCGAAGTTGTAGAAAGACCACAACATATGTTGATGAGGGCAGCCGTAGGTATTCATGGCAAAGATATAGAAGCAGCTATAGAAACCTACACACTCATGTCAGAGAAATGGTTTATCCACGCTACGCCTACCTTATTTAATGCAGGAACTCCGAAACCACAATTGTCTTCATGCTTTTTGTTAAGTATGACAGATGATAGTATTCCTGGCATCTTCGAGACACTATCAAGATGTGCTAAGATTTCTCAATCTGCTGGTGGTATAGGTATTTCCGTCCACAATGTAAGGGCAAAAGGATCATATATCAAAGGTACAGGAGGAACATCTAATGGTATCATACCTATGCTAAAGGTATTTAACGATACGGCAAGATATGTGGATCAAGGTGGAGGAAAGCGTAAAGGTGCTTTCGCTGTGTACTTAGAACCATGGCATGCGGATATTTTTGATTTCCTAGATTTGAAGAAAAATCATGGGAAGGAAGAAAACAGAGCTAGAGATTTATTCTATGCCATGTGGATACCTGATTTATTTATGGAAAGGGTTAAAGACAATGGAAAATGGTCATTGTTCTGTCCAAATGAAGCACCGGGTCTTCATGAGTGTTATGGTGGCGAGTTCGAAGCACTTTATCACAAATATGAAACAGAAGGTAGAGCAAGAAAAACCATCAATGCACAAGACTTATGGTTTGCGATCCTAGAGTCACAGATAGAAACGGGAACACCATACATATTATACAAAGATGCTTGTAATAATAAATCGAACCAGAAAAATCTAGGTACGATAAAATCTAGCAACTTATGTACAGAAATCATCGAATACACTGCGCCTGATGAAGTGGCGGTATGTAACTTGGCATCTATATCATTATCAAAGTTTGTGAATGAAGATAAAAAGACCTTTGATTTCCAGAAGTTGCATGATATCACCAAGGTAATCACACGTAACCTTAACAAAATCATTGATATCAACTATTATCCGATACCTGAAGCTCAAAACTCGAATTTCAGACATAGACCTATTGGTATTGGTGTACAAGGCTTGGCAGATGCATTTATCTTGATGAGAATGCCATTCGATAGCGATGAGGCTAAAAAGCTGAATACGGATATTTTCGAAACCATTTATAATGCGGCATTAGAAGAATCATGTACTTTGGCTCAGAGAGATGGTTCATATACCACCTTTGCAGGATCGCCAGCGAGTAAAGGCATACTTCAGTTTGATATGTGGGGAATCGATCCTGGTCAAAGCAGATATGACTGGAATAGATTGAAGGAAGATATTAAGAACAAAGGACTGAGAAATAGTTTGTTGTTGGCACCAATGCCTACTGCTTCTACATCTCAAATTTTGGGTAACAATGAGTGCTTTGAGCCTTACACATCCAATATTTACACAAGACGTACATTATCAGGTGAATACATCATTGTCAATAAACACTTACTTAAAGACCTGACAAGATTGGGACTTTGGAATGATGAGTTGAAACAAAAACTAATGGCTGCCAATGGTTCTGTTGCAAATATCCCTGAGATACCAAATGAATTAAAGGCACTATACAAAACGGTTTATGAGATCAGTCAGAAAGTCATCATAGACCAGGCAGCTGATAGAGGCGCATTCATATGTCAGTCTCAGAGTTTGAACCTATTTGTCGAGAATCCTAACTTTGGAAAGTTGAGTTCTATGCATTTCTATGGATGGCAGAAAGGATTAAAAACAGGTATGTACTACCTAAGAAGTAAGGCAGCCGTAGACCCGATCAAATTTACCCTTGATGAACAACACCAAAGAATTCAGGGGAATGCTACAGAAGTAGTACCTGAAATGGAAGTGATGGATTTGGCGGAAGGGGCAGTTTGTACCATGGAAGAAGGATGCTTGATGTGTGGTAGTTAGACATAAATATTAGCATTAGATATAAGAAGAATCGCTCAGTGGATATTGAGCGGCTCTTTTTTTTTGGTTGTACATAATTTGATAAACTTAAATAATGGAAGATACAAAACCATGAGTCCACTCCGAAAACACAAATTGATCGATAATCAATCGTTTTTTACCCTAACCTTAAAGGGAAATACCCCTGCCCCTAAAGGGATAAGTCTGATAATCAATGCAGTAGAAATAAATAATTTTTATTTTATTTGAACTAAGGACTTTTCGGAGTAGATTCAACCATTAAGGAATGAAGATTATTAAGAGAGTAGGTTTTATCTTTCAACTTAGGTTTTATTTCTTTAATTAGTATGTTATCTAATGTATAAAAAGCCATCAGAAAATATCCTGATGGCTTTCACTATTGAAAATGTTATGGGTTATTATTGTTTATAAATCTTTTCGTTTTGGTTGATGCCGCCACCGCGGACATTTACAAAATATAAACCTGTGTTTAGATCAGACATGTCCATGATGAATGTGTTTTCTGAATTTCCTAATGCACTACCCACTTTTGATTTCCATATTTTTCCAGTGATATCTATGATTGTAAAGACCACCTTATCATCAAACTCAGGTTGATATCGGATCTCTATAAAGCTAGCAGTAGGATTAGGAAGAATAGCTTGTATCAAACCTGTGCCTGCAGCTCTTTGTAAAGAAACTACTTTAGAGAATTGCTCTTTGCCATCGAAGTCGATGGAATGAATTCTGTAGAAAGATGTGTTGTAAGGGTGATTATCATAAACCTCATATGTGGTTGCTTCTTTTGTATTGGTACCACTTACTTCGCCCACAACTTCCCAACCTGAAATGCCGTCTTTGCTGCGGTTTACCATTTGCACGTAATTGTTAACTTCAGAGACTGTCGTCCATGTGATCTTGTTGTTTTTACCTGTATTCAGTGCAGATAAATTTGATAATTCGATAGGCAGCGGAATTCCTTCTGAACATGCGGTGAATTTAAAACTTCCTAAAGTGACCACAATACCCACCGGCATATATGGATAGGTTACAAATGACTCTAAGGTGATGCAACCTGCTATATTAGCCGTCACTTCTAACATCATTTCTTGTAGATTCGAAATGCTGCCTCCTGAAACAGGACCACATACGCCAGGCGCATCGTCTGTAAACGGGATTAATAATACCTCACCATTTATAAAAAAAGCTAGGTCTGAACATCGACTATCTCCAAAAGTGGTGGCCGTAATTTCAGACCACTCCAATCCAACAATATTAGCATTTGAAGGGAAACCACATAGGGTAGTGGTCGAATTTCCCGAATCACCTATACTTCCAATGGCAGTCCACCCGACTACAGGATATGAGACAAAAACAGGATCGTTTCCATTGCAAGTCTGTGCAGATAAACTCAAACTCATTACAGTTGAGAATAAAACCAATAGTAAAAAACTTCTCATATTTATAAAATTTAGGGTTAATAATTCAACATAATATAGGTGATGATATACAAGAAAAGTTTAGATAGT
>JBGSOH010000089.1:0-9747 GCA_041739205.1 Saprospiraceae bacterium | reverse complement strand
CGTCCCATTTCTGGTTGTAAATCAGTGATTTCACCAAACTTCTTGAGATCTTCTGGTTTAAAATAGCTCATATATTAACTAATTGAATTGATTACTGAAGGGCGAATTTACGTCTTACTTTTCGCTTCTTGTAATCAAATTTAAAATATATACGATTGGATGGCCATTATTGGATGTTTGGAGTGGATGGAATTGGTGTAATTGCTGAATTGCGGAATTGTGGAATTGCCGAATTGGTATAATTGTGGAATTGATGAATTGGTGTAATTGTGGATTTGCGGAATTGGTGATTTGCTGATTTGCTTAGTTATTGATGTAGGTAAAACTTTAAAATTTGGGCATTTTTCTTTATGATACTTTTATGCACTTAGACTGATACTTTAATGCATCAGTGGGATCTAGTGGGAATGCGGTGGGAACTCGTGGGAACTCGGTGGGAACTTAGTGGGAACTCGGTGGGAATGTTGTGGGAGTATAGTCGGAACGTGTACGGAGCATGTAGGGAGTTGATAGGGAGTAAGTACGGAGTATCTATGGAGGAAATAGGGCTTTGTCTCTTATAAAATAGCTGATAAGGTAAATCCTACCTTCCATTTTAAGTATTTCTAGGGCATTTTATTATTGGAGACAAATTGAAAAAAATTGTTGTTTGGCAAAATTCATTTTTTAGAGAAATCCGTTCGAAGTTTAGGTATGTTTTACTACTTTTTACTCCAAAAGCTATTTTCATTGATAGCCAAAGTATTTTTTCTTTAATTTTTCAAACATTTCCTTCACATCCATTTCTACATCTGTTTCGTCAAGTCCAACTTTTATTCCTTTGAATTCAACATAATATTTCGCACACATGTAATAATCAATTTCTCGGATATTTAAGAGGGCTATTCTTAGTTCATCAATCACTTCATTCCGAGCATATTTCTCATTCGCAAGTCTAAAGAATTGAACCTCGGTAGGATATTGGTACCTTTCAAAATTATATAGCGCTGGTACTAGACAAGTAACTGCACTATCGAACATTCCAAGGTACTCGTAGCAATTTGAGTACATTAAAAGCTTGTCTTGTTTATATTCCCAAAGTTCATTTCCGTCCAAATAGCTATTTTCTTTAACTCGCTCGTTGTGCGTTCCGCGATATATAATTGTAAATTGCGAATATCACTTACTTCAATAAATGGTAATAGGAATAAAGTCTTGAAAATGTCCTTGACGGAACTTCCTTTTGTTTTGCACCAGTCGAGTATTCTAAAAATAGTGGTTAAGTTAAATCCTTTGATCGTAGACTCAAACATTGTTAAGATTAAATCTGAATTTTCACAACCATTACTTGGAAGTTATGACAGATTTTTAATACCTTTGAACTATTGCATAATTCTCTGAATTAGTAATTTGTTTGTAACTAACTCAAAGATAATGATTTCCGTTTTATTATGCAACTATTATAATATATATTTTCAATTGATTTTAAATGTTTTAAAAACATCTAAACTTTAGATTATAACTAATTCTATCAGGGGATGTTTAACTAATTCTCCTATTTTAAAAATATGTAAATATGAGATATTTAATAGTTTTACTTTTTTGCTGCATCTTTAACATCTTGAGGTCTCAGACCTTCACTAGAATTTATGATTTTGGAAATGAAGCCCTTGAAAATCATTTTTCTGGTTTAAAAATTATTGATCATTTTATATTTATAAATAGCAAAAACTTTTGTAGAAAAGAATCTAATGGAAATTATGAGTGCTCAGTGTTTACTAAACTAAATTTACAAGGCGATATTATCATGCAAGTTGTGAATGACACATTAAGTCCTGGCCTTAATCACTCATTTGATGTCATCAACGATAAAATCATTTTAACAGGCGTAAAATCCACACCTGGAAATTGGTTTGGAAGGGAATCAGAATTCTATATTTATAACAAGGATTTATCTGATCTAAACCAATTTTCAATATCTGGTTATGAAAATAGAGTGGATGCAAATTTTAATGTGGTCAGCATAGATACTTCTGTTTTTTTTATACGAACATATCAAAATCCTAATCCTGCAGAAGCTGAGATTTTTAAATTAGATAACGATTTTAAAACCATCTGGAAAAAAAGTTTTCATGCGGGTAGTAGTGCTTTAGAATGTATTGATATTCAAAAGACAAATGATGGCAATCTCGCTTTCAGACTAAAAGTAGCACATTCCGCAGGAGTATCACCATATCCTTTAGGATTCAAAATAGTCAAAATTAATCAAGATGGGGATACCTTAAAATCATTTTTCCACGAAGATGACATCAACGAACCCACCACCTTTTTAGTGTCAAATGATGGGCACTATTATTTTAATTCAGAAAGAGATCCTTTAAAATATAACAATCTTATAAAAGGAAGATTAAATAAACTAAATCCATCCATGGATGCTATAGTTTGGAGCTTAGTCTTACCAAATAATCAGCTTACTGATGGTAGAATATACAGAGTAGAAGACATTATTGAAGCAAGAAATGGAGATATTGTTATATGTGGCAGAGTACGGGACAATGAAATACCTGGGGGAAATATTCACTCAGTGTTTAATGGGTTTATCATGAGGCTTACACCTGATGCCAATGTGTTATGGTTAAAAATCTATAAGAATCCACAAAACTTATTAGACAAAAATGATTTTGGAAGACACAGAGTATCTGTCTTAAAAACAATACAGGAAGTGGAGAATGGAAATTTTATTGCCGCGGGTGAAGTTTATTACAATCAGATACAAAGGACACAAATAAATCAACAAGAAAATGAAGTATCACATCTATGGTTAATGACCACGGATAGTATGGGATGTGTAGAAGGATACCCTTGTGAAGAAAGAACAAGGTTGTACAACACCAGCAACCATAATCTTGTAAATTCAAATGTATATTGGACAGAAAAAGAAAATGACTTTTTGAGTGGTGAGATTAAAAATAAAAGATACCAGTTTTCCAATGATTCAACTTATTTAGGGACAAACCAATATCGTGAATTATTAATAAGTAATCAAGAGTTTGGTGACGAATACGTAGGTCTATCTAGATTTTTCAGAGAAGAAAATAATAGGATATTTGAATATAACAATAACGAAGAAATATTGATGTACGATTTTAACATAAATGCAAAAGATACATTTACTCTGTTTAACCCAGATCTCGGAGTTTTGTTTCCTCTATTTGTAAATCAAATCCTAGATCCGATAAGTCTTTTAAATGGAGAAAAAAGACGGTTAATCGAATTAAATTGTACTGAAAATAAACCTAGGTTATCAAATTGGATTGAGGGAATTGGATCTACTTTAGGTTTTTTATCTGTTTATAATACTTGCGCCTTCGATATTAATAATAATTTACAGTGTTTTTATAGAAATGATACCTTGTTATATATGAATTCAGCATCTAACACCTGTTGGCTTGTCTCCACAGAAGAAAGCTTCCACCATACTATTAGATTGTTACCTAACCCATCAAAGGACGAAATTCAAATAACATCTGATCACACATTTGATACTGTTATCATTTTCAATAATATTGGACAGAATATTTTCGAATGTTCTTATTGTAACAATTTGAACGTTACAGATTTAAAGAGTGGTGTTTATTTCATCGAGATTCTGAATAAAAACATTTCTTTAGGAAGACGAAAATTTGTTAAAATATAAGGGAGGCGTTGCCTAGTCCTTAAATAACTACACAGGTTAATTTGTCCTTCAATTTTTAGTATTTCTAGGGCATTTTTAAATTGGCTATGCAAAAGGAAAAAGGTTGGTATAAAGCCAACAACATTATTTAAAGAAATTCGTTTGAAATTTAGGTATGTTGTAATTGGATGCTTTTTAGCGTAAGATTGTCACGACAAATATTTATGTAGATTACTAATTAGCTATAGATTTGTCCGGCTAATCCGATGTTTCTAGAAAGTGCAGTTATCTCAAGTTAAACAAATTTTTCATTTAGTGAAAATGTCGCCCTAGTTCCCAATAAGTCTCCAAATTTCCATTGTAACATCTATGTATTGGCAAGTCGAAATATAGAAAAGTTATTACTAACAACAACAATGCAAAAAAAGTCAACTTAGGCTTTTTAGTCCATTTGAAAGTAAATAAAATTCCAGCTACAAAAGTCAATATTTTCAAAATATCAAATATAAACTTCAGAATGAGTACATCAGGTCTTATTATGTCTTGTTCAAGCTTGTCCTTGTAAAGAAGGTCATTATGTAAATATTCAATATTATCTATATTAATTGGCATATCTAATATGGACAAAATTGCCATAACTAACAATATAAATAGCAATATTTTTTTTCCAGTGTTCATTGAGTTGATGTTGTTTTTAAATTGGCATTAAAAGCTCCCCATTTTGAAGGATCTTGGAGATAGCTAAAACTGGAGCAAAAGCATTTTATATGATAAAATCTGGAGGCGCTATGGCTTCGTAATCGAATCTCCTTTCAAAGCTTTATAGCTATTCATTTTCGAGATTTCATTTCCGGAATTAATCTTATTTTGTGGAATTTGATAGTCCTTATATTTATCTAAACTCTTGTCAACAACCATTAGTGGATTTCTCTTGAAATCTCTTTTTGAAAGTTCTGCTACTTTCATTTACCTATTTTTTAATTGAATGATAAAAGCTTCATAATTCACTCCCTTTGAAAAACGCAATAATTCATGTTTAAGTTTCCCTTGTACCTAATTGTCACTTCCCTTAAAGTGGATTGAACAATAGGGCCTATTGAATAAAAATGCAATTACTGTTTCACTTATGGTTTCGTGATTAACTCCTTCTTTGATTTTGTTTGTTTTGCTTTTGGAACTGGAGCTCTAATAATTTCACCTGTTGCTTTGTAATGAGCAATTACCTTTGATATAAATTCTTTATCAGCTTTTGTTTGTTTAGTTGGTTCTACTACAAAATCTATTCCTTTGGGCTCAATTCCTAATTTCATTCTTTTTATTTTACTAAATTTGGATAATATTGTTTAATAAGTTGAAGTGCTGGTTTAGGGAAGATGACCATTTTAAATCCACCAACATGGATCTATCATCACAGTCGTTGTTCTACTCTCGCCGTTCATTTTACACTAATTGTACAAATTCATTTTCAAGTTTTACCTTGAAGTTTATTTCAGCCTTCAGTGCTTTGAAAACTTTGATTATTGTATCTATTGTTGCACTGTTTGCACTGCTTTCAAGTTTGGAAATTTGTGACTTTTGAACACCGATTAGTTCACCTAATTGTTCTTGAGTTAGGTTTCTATCTTGACGTGCTTGTTTAATCATTTTACCAATGATATCCATCCTAAGTTCATACTCATATTCGTCTCTATCTTTTGTACCCTGCTTGCCAATATACATATCCTTCATTTCAGTTAAGGTATATGTCTTCATTTCTTTATTTGCCATTTTATATCTGTTTTTTTGACTTAAAATACTCGCATCTGATTTTTTCAGCCTTTTGAATTTCATTCTTTGGCACTTTACTTGTCTTTTTTATAAAGCCATGTGTTGCAATTACCAATGTGTTTCTGTTATTTGACTTATCCCAAAAGGCTAATAATCTATGTTGGTTTCCTAAATATTTACTCCTGAATTCCCAAATTTCACTCTGAAGTTTTTTGAAAATCTTTATATCGTTGGTTTGCTCTGCTATATCTATGTTATAAAAGACTTTACTTGCCGATTTCTTATCGAGACTGGCAATAAAATCCTTAGCTGCTTGCAAAAATATGGTTTCAAAATTCTTCAAACTAAATTTTCAGCAAAGATAAGCAATGTTTCTATATTTGGCAACTATTTTTTCTATGGTGGAGTGGAACGTTTCGCGTATATGGTTTGTGGCGAGCTAAAATACGCAAATTTTTCGGTTAAGGTTTTACGTTTTTAAAAATACAATAATTTTGGGTCTAGCACTTATTTCGCCATAAACTATATGCGATGTTAGGCAACGTTATTTTTGTCCGATAAGTGTTTTAAATAGTCAACAGTATTTAATTCCGCACCATAAAATCCAGCCTTTGTAAAATCAGTTCTTTTTAGTTCGCAGTTTTGAAAATCAGAACCGCAAAGTAGAGAATTATAGAAACTAGCATTCTCAAAATCCGAATCGTCAAATTCACAACATTTTAAATTACAGTTTTTTAGATTTGAGTTTTTCAGCGTACAGTTCCTAAATTTAGAACTGTGAAACCAAGAATTCTCAAAATCAATTTCGTCAAGGATTAAATTCTCAAACGTTTCAGTATCAAAATCGGAGTTTCTGAAATCCCGTTCGCCTCTTGCGTAACGCTCTTTCAGTTCCGTAATTGAAATTGGTTTTTTGAATTGAGTTTCCATTTCGTTCTAATGTTGCCTAACTTATTGCCAGAAGAACAAAAATTCTAGCAACTTTCGGGTTTTCTAAAAAAATAATATCATTGATGAAAAAGTCTTTAAATTCATTTCACTTCTTTGTTCGTAAGCTCAAATATATGTCAACTTTCTAAAATGTCCAAATCTATTTTTTATTACTATCAAAAAATTCTAATGACCCCATTCAGCATTCTTTATATTTTCCGATTTATTGTTAACTAGTTTGTATTAATTTGTAATAGTATTTTAATCTAGACCACTTTTTCCTTTCGTTACTCAATTTTATTTTTTATATTGTTATAGATATCTTCACTTATATCCACCACTTCACTACACAATAATCCTACTTCACTACAATCCATCATTATCATCTTCACACATCGATCTACCTTTGGGCTATTGATTCAAAAAACCAAAAAATAATGTTTGATAAAAAAATGTTTTTAGTTCGATCTTTTGTTTTTACACTTTGTCTTTTGACGGTTTCTGTTTCTTATGGACAGTTTGACAAACTTAAAAAGTCTGTGAGTAAAGCTAATTCTGATATTACCAAAGTGACTTCTTCTGAATATGGCAAAAAAGCCACGAATGCTGTCACGCCAAAAGCTTCTGAAAAATCATCAAGTAACTTTGTAGCTGAAACACCAAAAGTAAGTGGTCAAAACAACTACTACATCAGCCCAACAGGCAAAGGAAAAGAAGCGTCTAAATCTGCTCCTGCCAAAGATATTGCCGCGATTGCTATGCAAATCAAAGCGGGTGATGTCGTGCACATAGCAGCAGGTACATATACGAGTAAAGCAGATCAAAGTTCGGATGTGTTTAGTGTGCCATTTTCGATCATAGGTGGTTACAGTCCTGATTTCAGCGAACGAGATCCTTGGGGACAATACAAAACGGTCTTTAGTGGCACCAATGATATCAGTAAAGGATTGACAACCGAAAGAATTGGTATTCTGACCGACAAAGGCTATAAAGATTGGACAGGTGAGATCATTATTGATGGTATTATAGTCGATAATGGTGCTAGAAATTACTACTCAGATGCCAAAGAAGAATTTATCAGAAGGAAAGCTAGCCCTGAAAAAGGAATGAATCCGACACCTAATACGCCGGGTATAAAAATAAGGACAGGCAGCGGCACCAAGGTAATCGTCAGAAACTGTGTCATCACCAATACTGCTCCTACACAAGGCGCATTGGATGTTCAGGTAGGCAAAAATGGATCCGCATGGATAGAAAACAACTTGATCGTAAACAATACAGGTGAAGGTATCATGTGCAAAAGTAATCACCATGGCGCGACAGGACACCCATCTTACACCATTAAAAACAATACCATTTTATTCTCTTGGAAACATGACGCCATAGCTAGTTTTGGTGGCAACAGTATCATGTTTGACAATGCTTTGAGTATTGTGGCAGAAAATAATGTCTTTGGTTTTGCAGATTTCGGTGGTGTCAATAATGTTAAACAATGCAAATTGGTGACGTTAAAAAACAATCTTTTTGTCGGACATAAAAAGTATGATTACCAAGAGTTTGGCACGGGATTAAAACTAGATGAAATGGAAGATTATGCCAATTATGTGACACGTGAATCGGGTGATAATTATTCCCAAGAAATCAAACTTGACATCAATAAGAAATGGGCAGAAAAATATTTTGGCAGAGTAGAAATCTCAAGGGCAGAAGTAGATGCTGCTGCTAAAGTTTCTAATAGCAGCGCCAATCAACTCAGGTCGATGTTTGGTTTGCCATTACAAGCTAGTTCTGTGTCCAAAGATGCTGAAGTGTGGCTACACAGAATGGCTCTTGAAGATTCCATCAAATTGGGATTGCAGCCATACGGTAAAAATAATGGATGTACAAAACCATAATATAAACTTTTCGATATGTTCCCATGGCCGGAGTTTAATAGCTCCGGTTTTTTAAACAAATAAAAACACTTATGTTCATGAGTTAAATTTTCATTTAAATGTTATGCCGTATTAGCTCAAGCCCAGATAAACTAAGTTCTTTGATTCTTTATGTTATAGCAAAAGTCTAGTATTGTCGCTCGAGCCGCGATCTTCCCATCCCTTTCGGGCGCCTTCACTTCTCGCATTGACATGCTCTACCTTTCAGGATCGTTCAGTTATACTTTTTTGCATCTTTTGCTCACACTAATTCCTTTGGAATGCAATCCCAGAAAAAAAGTAAACAATCCGCCGCGGCGGACTAGTCCCGCTAAATCGCTCCGCGTACCGGAACCAGCCGCCCTCTTTACATTCTACATATAATTTAATTTTAAAAGTAAAATTTAGAAAGAATTTTCAACTTCAGTCAGACAATTGAATTAAATAACTGATTGTTAGCGCAATAAAATGCCATAAAACTAATCAATTATTATATTCAAATACTTATTGTTTACATACTAAATTAAAAATAATCTTCATTCAAAAATACAAAATACATTATGAATACTTTAAAAACAATCATCTTTATACTACTGCCATTCATCGCACAAACGCAGAGTTTTCCATCAGATACTAAAGTGCTTGAAGATGTCAAAAATTATCATGGAAAAATAGCAACTGCTAAAGTGCAAAATGACTGGAAGCTAGAAAAAGAAGCAGGTTATACCTTTAGCAATATGGCAAAAAGGGTCGTTGCTGCCACTACTGTAAAAGAAAAAGGCGTCAGTAAAAACATCATAGGATTGGCTATTTATGTTCGTGGTGGTGCGGGCGAAAAATGGAATTTCTCAAGGTATTTTGTAACAAGTAGTGAAGTAGATGGTGCAAAAAAATTGTCGGTGGATGATTTAAAACAACAGACCATTGATTTGATCAAAACAGATATAGACAAAGTGTTTTATAACCACAAAGATGTCTGTTGGGTTTATGACATTTCATTTGAAAGTGCTACTCCTGATCGCACAGATAGAACAGGCGATGTCATATACAATTGTCATCTAGAATTTGATAAAATGTTTAATGATAGCGAAGGGATTACACTTCCAAATTATCCTTTTGAAGCAGGCGTTATGCGCTACAGGGTTCCTGCCGAAGCATATGTCAGATTGGTAGATGGTGAGATGAGGGTTGCTGTGGTTACTTGGGGATACAATCAAGCCATTGATAAAAAAATGTTGAAAAGAAAACAATTTGAAAGTCTAACTTCTCTTAATTCTGAAAATTTTGTCCAATTATTCGGTAAGGAAGGTTTAAAACTTGAAGATAGCAATACACAAAAAAGTGACAATGTAAAAGATGACAATAAAGAAACCCAAACTAAAGAAAGCGATACCAAAAAGAAAAAACTGGGTTTGCCAAAATTAAAAATAAAGGGATTTTGATGGGAATTAGGTCACTTGCTTTATTTTTACATTTTATATT
>JBGSOH010000055.1:0-24517 GCA_041739205.1 Saprospiraceae bacterium | reverse complement strand
GGGTATTCTTGTTTTCTTCATGATTTCACAATTGAATTTTAATGATGAACAAGCAAATTTGCAATATGGAGCAACACAAGCTTTTGTTTACGCATTCACATTTGTTGGAGGACTTTTTGCAGATAAAATTCTAGGTTTTCGGAAATCACTATTTTGGGGAGGATTGCTTATGATAGTAGGCAGTTCAATTTTAGCCTTCGATCCCCACCAATTTTTCTTTTTAGGTATTGCATTTACTGTTGTAGGAACAGGTTTTTTTAAACCTAACATATCTACTATGGTTGGAAAATTGTACAAAGTTGACGATTCTAGAAGAGATGCTGGGTTTTCATTATTCTATGCTGGAATTAATTTAGGTGCTCTTCTGGGAGGATACCTTTGCATAGCTATTGGTAAAGGGGAAATGTTTGCTTCTATAATTCCTGAGAATTTAAGATGGAATGTTGCTTTTGGGTTAGCAGCTATAGTTATGATTATAAGCTTGATTAATTTTGTTTTTACTCAAAGAAATTTAGGATCAATAGGTCTTGAACCTAAAATAGAAAATATCAATAATAAAAAGAAATTTGTTACAGGTGCTATTATTCTGTATTTAGTACTATTTATTATTAATTTACTTTTCATTTTCTCGAAAAATTCATATAACTTGGAGTCTCTTTTGATTTTAAGATTCTTGATAGCAACTCTAATTTACATATCTATAGTTTACTTAATTTATTTAGGTGGGAAATATTTAAAATATGCTGTTTACATTTTATCATTGGCGTTTATACCGACTATAATGATTATGGTCTCAGTACCAAAATACACTGATTATTTTATGTTAATTATTGGTCCTCTGACTTTGTTATATTTATTCTATGAAATGTCAAAAGTAACTAGTGCAGAAAGGAATAAGTTATGGGCCGCCTTGGTCTTTATTGTTTTCTCAATTGCTTTTTGGGGAATTTATGAACAAGCTGGTGGTTCATTAAGCATTTTTGCGGCAAATAACTTGAACAAAGATTTGTTGGGTTTGGACCCTAACGGTGTTAACAACTCTGGCGGTTCATTTTTTATTATTTTACTTGCGCCATTAGTAGGATTGTTTTGGATATGGTTGAGTAAAAGAAAATTGGAGCCAAATACTTTGATAAAATTTGGTTTAGGATTTATATTTTTAGGACTAGGATATTATGCACTGTTTGCTACCAAATTTTTTGCTAATTTACAAGGTATCACATCACTTAATGTATTCACAATATCTTTATTAGTTATTACTTTGGGCGAATTGTGTCTTTCACCTATAGGTTTATCTATCATGACGAAACTGGCCACTGAAAAACTTCAAGGAATGATGATGGGCATGTGGTTTTTAGCAACAGCCTATGGTCAATATGTAGCAGGAATAATTGGTGCAGGCCTTGCAACAGCAAAAGAAGGGACATCTAATTATGACGCATTGATAACATATACGGAAGGATACAAACAATTGGGACTTTATGCTCTGATTACTGGTGTAGTTCTAATTTTAATTTCTCCCTACGTTAAAAAACTCATGCAAGAAGTCAAATAATCAAAAAATCATTTAAATAAAAATTCAAAATATGTCAGAAATCAAGAGTACAAACGACTTTTTTAAAGACAAGGTAATCGGGCATCCTGCTGGTTTATTCGTGTTGTTTTTTACAGAAATGTGGGAACGGTTTTCGTTTTATGGTATGAGATCCTTACTGGTCCTTTTCTTTATGGCGCCACTTGTCAATGGCGGTTGGGAATGGGAGCAGGCTACTGCGTCTTCTTTATTTGGTACTTATGTTGGGCTTGTTTATCTATCTACAATGTTGGGTGGATATTTTGCTGATAAGGTGATAGGCTTCAGATGGGCTGTTGTCGTTGGTGCAGCTCTTATGACATTGGGGCATTTTTCGATGGCGTTTGAGACTACATTTTCTATTTATCTTGGTCTGGTATTTTTGGTTTTTGGTAATGGGTTTTTTAAGCCTAATATGACGTCTATAATCTCAGAAATGTACAAAGATCACTCGGAGAAAAAAGATGGTGCTTATACCATTTTTTACATGGGTGTAAATGCTGGAGCTTTTTTTGGTATCCTTCTATGTGGTTATCTGGGTGAAAAAGTTGGATGGGGATATGGCTTTGGTCTTGCTGGAATATTTATGTTTTTTGGTACCTTACAATTTTGGTTAAGTCAGAATATCTTTGGCGATATAGGACTTAAGCCTGTGGCCAAAGACAAACAAATCGTTGATGTAAATGATACCGACAAAAGAGTGCCTTTCCCAATGTGGCAGTTGGTTATGATTGGGCTTAGTGCGGGACTTGCGCTACTTTGGTTGATCAATTCTCCAATGACTAAAATATCAAAAGGAGCATACAATCTTTTTGATTTTAATATTGGTAGCTTTAGTGGAAATACGGTTGCTATTTTAACAGGGTTGGTAATCTTTTTGATTCTATTGGGTTATCGGTTAATGCAATATTCTAAAATAACTCGTGAAAAGCTCATTGCCGTCACTTTTTTTGCATTTATCACCATCTTCTTTTGGGCAATATTCGAGCAGTCACCCAATAGTTTGACCGTCTTTGCTGACAAGTATACCAATCGGGTTTTGACAGGTGGGTCGAGTCTCATATTTTTGTTAATCAACTCTATGATGACGCTTATCCCACTGATCATTATCAATTGGGTGATGTTCAAACTTTTCCAAAAAACATTCAAAACATATCAGGTAGCAAGTCTCATTCTTACCTTTAGTTTTGTGATCATATGGGCGATCGCATTGTGGATGTTGCTTAAAGATTATTACACGGCGGGATATATTAATCTTTCTGACGGCATCCTCGAAACATTAAAAATTGATAAAGTTACAGTCCCTCTTACCGAAGTCCCCGCCACTTGGTTCTCTACCTTAAACTCCTTATTTATCATCACACTAGCGCCTCTATTCTCCAAAGTCTGGGAAAGCAAGTACAATCCAAATGCCAATGTTAAGTATGGAATCGGTATGATATTACTAGGACTTGGAATGGCAGCTGTTGGCTTCGGTTCAGATGGTATAGCACCTGGTGCAGAGACCGCTTCAGTGAGTATGATTTGGTTGATTTTGGTGTATCTTTTCCATACAATGGGCGAGCTTTGTATCTCTCCAGTAGGTCTTTCGTACGTGAGTAAGTTGGTTCCTGCAAGGATGATCGCATTTATGTTTGGAGTATGGTATCTAGCTGTAGCCATCGGTATGAAAGGTGCGGGTGTTTTCGGTGAAAACGTAGAACAAATAGCAAAAGAGAACGGCATTAGTTACTTCTTCTGGTTGTTGGCCATAGTATCTTTTGTATTAGCGGCATTTTCTATTCTAATGTCTCCTGTTATTAAAAAATTGATGCACGGAGTGAGATAAAAATAAACAATCACCTTACTTAAGCCTTCTGAGAATTAGATTTTTCAGAAGGCTTTTTTTATGAAGAATTATAAGGAGCAAAATTATTATTGTTTTCATATTATTGACTTTTGATGATAGAGATTTACTTTTTCTAAAAATGGTTATGTTTGTGTTTGCAAAATATGTTTGGCTATCACTATAATGCAGCTTAATTGTATTCGGTCTACACCTAAAGTACCTATGGAGCTTTGTGGGAGCACATGTGGAACGTCAGGCTAGCATCTATGGAGTTTGGTCGAGACAAAGTCGAGACAACCTCGGCACAACCTTGGGACAACGTCGGGACAACCCTAGTTTGATTTAAGTGAAAAATGGTAGTTTTTATGCGTTTAGGGCTAGATTTGGTACAAATTTCAAAATTAAGGTAGCATTTGATTTTCGAGAATTGAATCATGTATAAAGATAGGTTTTTTGAATAGCAAATGGATTAATTTTGAAAACTTTTTTTATTGAAAATCCAATTGCTACTGAGGCTCGAAGGCGGTAAGGTATGACAAAAATCGTTAGCATTTCTTTTGTGTTTTTGTTCCGTACCTAAAGGCAATGGGATAAGGTTTTCATGTTTTTTTCTACCGATATTTTGTCCCTAATGGGACATGACTTTGAGGCCATTTGGTTTAGTTTAAGACGAACAAGTTGTAAAGTTGTGATAGTGGATGAATTGATGGATACTGCTAAAGTTGCACACAATTGCTTGTGCAGAGCTTGATTCGCATTATATAGGGTAATATTGTAATGGTCTAAAGTGATGTGAAGTAAAGACTTTCGCTCAGCATAATGGTCGAAATTGGGGCTGGTCACTTAGTTCTGTACAACAGAAGATTATTTTGCGGATGCTGTTAAAGCTGCACACAATTGCGAAAATGTTGTTATATTTGCGTTTCAAAAGATATTGTAAATCATGTAATACATAATTTCTTTCAGACAATTAAATGGCGTTAAACAAAATATGGTTTAACCATTTTATTCATCTTTAAAAAAGAAGTTATGCTTATTTTACAAAACATATCATACTCTCATCCAAACAAAAGTCTGTTATTTGACAACATCAATCTAACAGTAAACATTAATGAAAAAATAGCTTTAATCGGCAACAACGGTTCAGGTAAATCAACTTTATTGAAACTCATTTCAAAGGACCTTCAACCATTACATGGTCAAGTAATTGTGAATTCTAACCCTTATCTTATACCACAAATATTTGGCCAATTCAATCACCTGACGATTAAAAAAGCATTGAAAGTTGATGATAAACTTTATGCTTTAGAAGAAATTCTTAATGGTAACATAAGCGAAGAAAATTATTCTTGTCTTAATGATGATTGGACGATAGAAGATCGCTGTTTCGACGCTTTAAAACATTGGCAATTAAGTGATTTAGATCTTTCGCAAAAAATGGAAACATTGAGTGGAGGACAAAAAACAAAAGTATTTCTAGCTGGGATTACCATACATCAGCCTGAACTAGTTTTACTAGACGAACCAAGTAATCACTTGGATTTGGCCGGAAGAGAGCTCTTGTATAATTATATTCAATCTACAACAAGCACTTTAATTATAGTGAGTCATGACAGAAAACTATTGAACTTCATAGACAAAGTAGCAGAACTAAATAAAAGTAGAATAACAATTTATGGAGGTAATTTTGATTTTTATTCTAAACAAAAACAAATAGAAAATAGTGCATTAAATCAGGATTTATTGAACAAAGAAAAAGCTCTACGAAAGGCAAAAGAAAAGGAAAGGGAAACAATGGAGCGACAGCAAAAATTAGATAGTCGCGGAAGAGGGAAACAAGAAAAATCAGGTGTTGCCAGAATAATGATGAACACTTTGCAAAACAATGCTGAAAATAGCACGTCCAGATTAAAAGATGTACACACAGAAAAAATTGTTGGAATAAAAACAGAATTACAAGAACTTCGTTCAGCTTTACCCGATGTAGATAAAATGAAAATTGGATTTGACAATTCTAGTTTACATAAAGGAAAAATTCTATTTAGAGCTGATGGAATTAATTTTAAGTACAATAACCACCAATTGTGGAGAGATAATTTAAGTTTTCAAATTACTAGTGGACAACGCCTTGTATTGAAAGGTATTAACGGTTCGGGAAAAACAACTTTGATCAAAATAATTATAGGCAAATTAAAACCGATGACAGGTTCCGTTTATCAACAAGAAAATGAATCTGTTTATATTGATCAAGATTATTCGTTGATTGAAAATGAACTCAAAGTATATGAACAAGCTCAACGATATAATTTTTCTAGATTGCAGGAACATGAAATAAAAATTAGGCTTAGTAGGTTTTTATTCTCACAAAATGATTGGGAAAAATCTTGTCATATATTAAGTGGTGGAGAAAAAATGCGTTTAATTCTTTGTTGTTTGACAATTAGTAATAAATCTCCAGATTATATTATTTTGGACGAACCAACCAACAATTTGGACATTCAAAATATTGAAATATTGACAACAGCCATAAATGAATATCAAGGAACATTAATTGTTGTGTCACACGATGAAACATTTTTAGAGCAGATCAAAATTAATCAATCAATTCAACTTTCATAAAGTGAAGTTGCTAACGCTCATGTTTTACTGTATCTAAGTAAAATAAATCCTATGTGCGTTTTGGTGGCAAATTCTATTGAGTATCGTTTTGCAGTATTTTATTATTGGTTAAATTATTGTTGGTCAATTGATTAACTGATATGGGTTCATTTAAACTATACCTTGATAAACTAGAATTAATAATTTAACTAGAATTAATCTAAATAAAATTTGGCTATATTCTTTACAGCAATTACCTTTGTGCTCGTTAGAATTAATCTAAATAAACATAGTTATGCGTTGTCTTTTTACCCCAATCTATTTACTTATCATCATCGCTGTTTTTGGCTATACCAACACATTTGCTTCCCATAATCCAAAGAATGAAGTCATCCCTGTAATCACGGGAATGATCAAGTCTAACCTTTCCGAACCAATCATCGGTGCACATATCACCATAGATGGGACTTTGATAGGCACGACTTCTGATCTTAATGGGCAGTTTAACATAGTAAATATCAAACCTGGTACTTATTCCGTAAGAATATCTGCAATAGGGTACAAGACAATAACAAGAGAAATCACGCTAGATGGCAATTCGCCAATAACGTTGGACATCATATATGATGAAGATGAGGTCGTTTTTCCAGAAGTATTGATCACTGGCAAAAACGATCGGATTTTCTCTAAAATACCTGGATCTGTTTCTTTTATAAACACCAAAGAAATCAAAAATATCAACCCGATATCTGGCAATGAAGTTTTCAGACGTACCCCTGGCGTGCATGTTGTGGACGAAGAAGGCGCAGGTATGCGTGCAAACATAGGCATACGTGGGCTAGATCCTGACAGAAGTAGGTCTGTACTCGTACTCGAAGATGGTATCCCTGTGGCACTTGCTCCTTATGGTGAGCCAGAGATGTATTATACACCACCGATTGATAGAATGTCGGGCATAGAAATCTTAAAAGGTGCTGGTCAGATTCTTTATGGACCACAGACGATAGGAGGCGTCATCAATTATCTTACAGCAAATCCACCTGCAGAAGCCTCGGGTAAAATACGTCTTCAAGCGGCAAATGGTGGATATATCAATGGTCTAATTAATTATGGCAACACCATTGGAAAAACTGGTTATCAAATTTCTTTATTGAAAAAAAGAGCAGATAAACTGGCTTACACAGGATTTGATATCACTGATGTGAATGCAAAACTACTATTCAATTATTCGCAAAAGTCAGCACTATCTATCAAGCTTGGCTTTTATAATGAGGTCTCCGATGCGACCTATATCGGACTGACACAAACGATGTATGAAAAAGGTGGACAAGATTTTGTCCACATGGCACCTGATGACTTGCTTTCTGTGCGTAGATATAGCATGAGTGTGCATCACGATCTGAAAATTAATGACAAAACCAAACTAAAATCCACAGCTTTTGCCTATACAACGACACGTGACTGGAGACGTCAAGATTTTGTATCCAATACCAATAACAACAACAAACCATCCAACTGGACAGGTGTAACTTGGGGCGACGAGTCGATTCCTGGTGGCGCTATCTACATGAGAAATCAAAATGCACATAGAAATAGAAGTTTTGAAGTAGTAGGTGTAGAGTCTAATCTTGAAAGATCTTTTTCATTTTTCAGTATTAATCATAAACTTAAGACAGGTGCAAGATTTATGCATGAAAAAGCAGACGAGCAACGCATCAATGGCACTAAAGCAAATGCTTCTTCAGGCGCCTTGGTAGAAGATGAAGAAAGACCAGGAAATGCTCTAAGTATTTATGCACAAAATGTATCTGAAATCTCTAGCCAATTTGAGCTACACTATGGCGTGAGATTGGAACATTTTAGTTATGGTCGAGATATATTTAGACGGACATTTGCAGTCGGAGGACAGAATGTTTTGAGAGATACCTTCCTTACAAGCAATAATCATGTGCGTCAGTTGATACCTGGTGGAGGATTTAACTGGAAACCAAATCAAAAAGTCAATGTTTTTGGTGGTGTACACATGGGATTTGCGCCACCACGTACCAAGGATGCTATCTCCAATAATGGTGAAGTGTATAATCTTGGCGCGGAAAAAAGTATTAATACTGAACTTGGTGTAAGAGCAGACATTGCTAAAGGAATACATGCAGAATTGACGGCTTTTCACATGAATTTCAGCAATCAGATTATTCCTGTATCAGAGTCAAGTGGTGGCACAGGAGCAGGATTGGTCAATGGTGGCGAAACGGTACATCAAGGTATAGAAGGCGCTGTCACGTTTGATATTAGTCAAATGCTTGGTTGGACCAAAAATGCATTGACCATCAATACCAATACGACCTATACTGATGCTCATTTTGAAGGAGATAGACAGCAAGGAGGAGAATTATTGAGTGGAAACGCTACTCCTTATGCTCCTAATCTTTTGATAAATTCAGCCATAACCTTTGAGACTTATAGTGGCTTGGGTATTAGGTTCGCTTCCAATTATGTAGGCGACCAATATACCGATGAACTGAATACTGTCATTGCTAGTCCTGATGGAAGGACAGGACTTATTCCGACTTACCATACGATAGACGGTAATGTATTCTATCAAATTAAACCATGGAATACTAGATTTTCCATCGGTATCAAAAACATCACAGACGAAAGATATATTGTTTCGCGAAGGCCACAAGGCATCAGATTGGGATTGCCGAGATTGGTTACCTTTGGCGCAGAACTTACTTTTTAAAGTACAATTAGATATCAAAATATAAGTGAGACCAATTATCTATTAAAAGGTAGTTGGTCTTTTTAATTACAAAAATTTTCGAAGGAAATATTCTAATTCAATATTAACCCCTGACATAAGGCTGTCATAAGGGCATTATACTTTTGCAGCTAAATCAAATAAAAAAAGATGAATCAGCAAATAAAGACCTTCCACGTGATTGGTATCGCAGTGAGAACTACCAATGAAAATGGACAATCAGTTCAAGATATTTCTGCTCTTTGGAATCGTTTTATGTCGGAAGGCATTTTGGATCAAATACCCAATAAAGTCGATCAAACTATGTATTGCATTTATACCGATTATGAAAAAGATCATACTAAACCATACACCACAATACTTGGATGTAAGGTCTCAAATTTGGATCAAATACCTAATGGTTTAGTTGGCAAAACATTTGAAGAGCAGACATATATAAAACGAGTAGCAAAAGGCAATCTGATGCAAGGCATCGTTTATGAGGAATGGACTAAAATCTGGAATGCTGATTTGAACAGAGCGTTTACAGCAGACTTTGAAGTCTATGATGAACGTACCCAAAATCCTGAAAACGCAGAAGTTGACATTTTTATATCTATCAAATCATGAGATTAAAAGTAAATCACCATAACAGTACGTTATGGTTGCTTTTTAAGACAATCATCAACCGATTATTACATATCACCACCACCTTCAAACTCACCTTCTCTAACTGGTTTTTTACGTTCCTTTTTCATATTCAAACGATAATTGACTGTGGCTACGATGGGTGCACGTCTCCATTGTTGATCTACTCTTTGATAAAAGTCATCTGTGAAAATCTCAGAGTTTCTTCTACGTGAATTAAATAAATCTCTTGCTGCCAAAGTAAATGATGCATTATTGGACCAAAAGTCTTTGCTAAATGCAATGTCTACTATATACTGTGGAAATTGTACACCTTGTGGGATATCAACTGGTGCACGGTAATTAAATCTTACCTGGAAGTCAGCGTTTTTCCAGAAAGATACCCTAGATCCTACTCTACCAAACCAACTATAACTATCCGCGCCTAAGTCTAAACCATCAAACTCACCTTTGATCACATTTCTAAATACATTTACATTACCATCAAGCTTGAGCCATTTATTAGGATTGTATGCAAACAAAAACTCTATGCCGGCGTTATCAGAAGTAGCTAGATTTAATGGTCTAGTATTGGTCGTACCGTCAAGATTAAAGGTAGTTACCCTTTGGATTACATCTGTGGTATGTCTCCAAAACAAACTAGTACCAATGTTTCCATTTTCCCAAAACTTGATATGACCTAATTCGTAACTATCTGTAAACTCAGGGTTTAGATTTGGGTTACCACTGAATATATTTCTATTGTCAGCAAATGTAAAGAACGGATTCAAATCCCAAAATCTTGGCCGTTGTATTCTTTTGGTATAGCTAAGTTGAAATTGATTCTTACCAGCAAACTCATAGTTGATATGTCCACTTGGGAAAAGGTTAAAGTAGGTTCTTGGATTGACTTCATTCGTTTCTAATAACTCTGTGTTTATATCAGAATACTCTAACCTCAATCCACCATGATAACTAAATTTATTCACCTTGGAACCATAAATGGCATAAGCTGCGTGGACATCTTCTTTATACCGAAAATCATTGGATAAGTTGTCTATTCTCAACCAATCTGTACCTTCTAACTCTTCTACCAAATAATCATTGCGAATATCTCTTAACTGCGACCTCAACCCTCCTTCAAACTTAGTGTCTTTAGAAAACGGGTGTACATAGTCTGCTTGAAGAATGATCGTTTGTTGATCTTCCGCATTTTCTGCACGCTGTATCAACGTGTTTCCCTCGAAGTTTCCTAAGTTATAAAAGCCTTGAGTATAATTAGATTTTTCTACTTCATCATTGCTACTAAACTGCACAGAAGCTTTTAGTTCTCGCCCTTCTTGTTTAAATCTTTTGATATAATCAAGTGTGTATTCTAATGTGGGACTTGTCTCCTTTTCGATTTCTGTTCGCAGAGAATAAGAAAGTGTTGGCACTAAAAATCGACCTCTTGGTTCGTTGCCATAAAAATTGTGGTCATAATATCTGATCGGGTTATTATTATCATTGTAAGAATATCGATACAAAAACGAACCAGTCAGTGTCTGAGACTCACTTAAAGAAAAATCCATTCCCGCTCTCACACTATTGGACAATCTGATTCTTTCTCCTTCCCTAAGGATATAACTTGCTGCTGTGGTGTCTTCTAAGTAAGCCTCTTGATATGTGTATCCTTGCGAAGGATTATTGTTATAATTAAGACCATAATTCACAAAAAAATTGGTCTTGCCCTTTCGGTAGTTCAAATTTGCTCCTAGTCCATAATTTTCTGGCCATCCACCCGATACTTCAAATGATCCATTGATACCAGCTTTATTATCTTTCTTCAATACAATATTAATAATGCCGGACATCCCTTCTGCTTCAAACTTTGCAGAAGGGTTAGTAATGACTTCTATTCTATCTATCATATTTGCTGGAAGAGACCTTAATCCATTTGCACCACCGATCCCGACTAATCCACTTGGTTTACCATCGATCAAAATTCTAACATTTCCACTACCTCTTAGACTCACGCCACCATCTACATCTACTGTAACAGATGGAACATTGTCAAGTATATCTTGCGCCGTTCCGCCACGATTTGATAGATCCTTGCCTACGTTAAATACTCTTTTGTCTAACGCAAAAGTAGTTTCGCTTTTTTCACCTACAATCTCCACGGTCTCTAGGGCAACAGCATCAGAAGCTATCACAATATCGCCGAGTGTTATGGATTTTTGACCGTCCATTGGTAAAATATTATCAATTCTCTTTGTGGAAAACGAAAGAAACTCAATAAGAATATACATTTCTTTTGCGCTACCTTCTACACTGAAAGTCCCATCTACTCCAGTAAGGCCTCCGCTTAAAAGTGTACTATCTGTTTTTGAAAATAAAGATACTGTCGCAAACTCTAAGGGTAAGCCAGTAGATTCTTCCATAACCTTTCCTGAAATATTTATGATAGGTCCTTTCTCTTGTGAATAGGCTAAAAAAGGAAAAAGCATGGCGAAGAATAAAACTATTCTGAATTGCATAAAAGATAGATTGTAAATAATTTAAACGAAAAATATTGGGAATCCAAATGTTTTGTTAAAACAGAGAAACGTCATATGTAGACAATTTTAAACGCACAAAGGTTTAATCATTACAACATGATATCCAAATATTATTTTGTATTAACGTCAAAACGGTATTAAATCAGAAATTTTAAGAAAACTTTAAGAGTTTTTGCAACTTATGGTCTAAATATTTGAATTGAAAAATCTTTTCTCTACCTTTAGAACATCCTTTGTAATATTTGAGTTAATCTTGTGGTTTTTATGTTAGTGCATAAATAAAATCATTCCGATAACAATATAAAACGGTAATTGCACATTTAATAAGTAAAATGAAAACGTCTTTATTTTATGATCAACTTTATTATTAAAATAGTCCCTTTAGTTTTTTGCTTTCAGGTTTTAGTAGGACAAAGTAATCTAGCGCTTGGTGAATGGAAATCTCATCTAGCATACAGAGAAGGTTTGACGGTTACCCAAAGTGAAGATAATATCATCTATGGATCTCAAACAGGCATTATTGTTATCAATAAAGATGATTTATCTGCCAGTTTTTTAGCAAAAGAAGATGGCTTTTCTGGCGTAAATACTTCATTTATTGCTTATGACAAATTTAATGATCAGCTGATAATATTCTACAAAGATAGTAACATTGATATTCTTAAAGGTGTAGATGTCAATTCTCTACCTTTTATCAGATCAAACTCAAGTATTGTCGGTAGCAAATCCATAAATGACTTTCATCTTGTAAATGGAGACCAATCATACATTGCTACTGATTTTGGAGTATTGGGCTTTAATCCTGCTAAACAAGAGTTTCCTTTTACAACATTTACCGATTTGCGCGTTTTCTCTGTTCAAGTTTTTAATAATGAATTATATGCAGGAACCGAAGAAGGTCTATACAAAGTTGCACTTGATGGTCGCAATCTTTCCGACTTTAATCAATGGACATTAATTCCTGCGTCAAGTGGACTACCTCAATCTTATGAAGTTTCTGGAATGGGTGTAAATCATGGTCATCTGTATGCACACATAGATAACAATATTTACAAATTGAATAATGATGGAACATTTAGTTTATTGTTTAAACCTACTGCTGCTCAAGGTACTATTAAATTCATTTCTGATGAAGGAACATCGATTATGGTAGGTATGCAAAATGCTTCATTCAGTGGTAAAATGATATTTATTGACGATAATGACAATATCATAAATGGTGTGTCTGATTGTTTCTCACTAGTAGAATATGCCATTGAAGATGAAAAAGGTCGGGTTTGGTATGCGGATCTTTGGGATCCTATAAAATATACAGACACAAAGACTTCGACTTGCCAAAGAATATCTTTCCAAGGACCTTTTGCAAATACAGCGGGTAAAGTAGCCTTTAAAAAAGATGTTGCGTATGTAACTTCCCAAGGCATCACGGAAAGTTTTCAGGCTACAGGCACTAGATGGGGCTATTATAAATATGAAGATCAGACATGGACAAACTATAATCAAAGTAATATTCCTCTTATGATAAGTACGGACTTTTCAAGTGTAGAGGCTATTGCTTTAGATCCTAAATCTTCTATTGTTTACGTCGGCGGTTACTGGAATGGTATTATAAAATATAATGAAGAAACACAAGAAACCGAACATTTTAATAAAGACAATAGTATCCTCCAGCCAGTAGAAGGTGATTTTGCTAGAACAAGGATAGCTAGTCTATCCTTTGACAAAGATGAAAACCTCTGGATATCGAATTATGGTGCACAAAAACCACTTGTGGTAAAAACTAAAGAAGACATTTGGTATAATTTCGGTGTTCCATCTGCTACCAATCTTACAGATATTGTTTTTGATGATAATGACAATAAGTGGGTTGTGGTAGCAGGTGTAGGTAACGGTATGATTGTATTTAACGAAAATGGCTCTTTAGGTGATCCCACAGACGATAAAATAAAGTACATCACCAGAAATAATAGTGAAATCACAGGCAACAAAGTCAATTGTATAGCAAGAGATCTTGATGGATCTATTTGGGTAGGAACAGACGAAGGACCCGTAGTATTTGATTGTGGGGATCCATTTGCCACAGCATGTAGAGGTACTACTCGTAAAGTTGTGGTAGACGACATTCCTGCTCCCTTATTAAAAAGTGAAGACATTCTATCCATAGGAATTGATGGGGCAAATAGAAAATGGTTTGGTACTCGTAATGGTATCTTTGTGCAGTCACCTGATGGGACAAGTCAAGTAATAAAATTTGATACAAAAAACTCTCCATTGTTGACAGATGTCGTGACAGAACTCACCTTCAACCCAATCACTGGTGAGATGTTTATAATTACTACAGGTGGTATACAAAGTTTCAAAACAGAAACCACTGGTGGCGTCCTAAACCACAATGAATCGCAAGTTTATGCTTTCCCAAATCCTGTCAGACCAGATCATACTGGTCCGATAGCCATCAAAGGACTCGTTAGAGACGCCAATGTAAAGATAACTGATATCAATGGTAAACTGATCTATGAAACAAAAGCTTTGGGAGGACAAGCTATTTGGAACGGTCAAGATTATAATGGTAGACGAGCAGCAACAGGTGTCTATTTAGTATTCAGTGCAAGTGAAAATACATCTAGAGACAAAGAAGCGTTTGTTACTAAAATACTAATTGTTAACTAACCAGAGCTGTGTTAGTTTCTAAAAATCTAGCGTTACTTTTTTCTATGATTTCTAGATAATACTGTTCATAAATAGGTAAGATTTCGTGGATGTCAAACCTTTTTGCTTGAGCAAATGCATTTTTACGAAAGGATGCCAACATTTCTTCATCTTCTAGCAGTTGTACACATCTTTTTGCCATACAATTTACATCCCCTACGTCACACATATAACCTGTGACACCATTAATGTTTACCTCTGGAATACCTCCTGCATTTGAAGAGATTACTGGTACTTCACAAGCCATTGCTTCCAAAGCTGCAAGACCGAAGCTTTCGTTTTCTGAAGGTAAAATAAACAAGTCAGCAATGGCCAATATTTCTTCTACAGCTTCTTGTTTGCCCAGAAATCTTATATCTTCACAGAGATGATAACTACGACAAAGGTCTTCCATCGTTTTTCTTTCGGGTCCGTCACCAATCAAAAGTAACTTAGACCTTACTTCTTTATTCACAATACTGAATACAGCAATGACATCTTCTACTCTTTTTACTTTTCTGAAATTAGAGATGTGAACCAATATCTTTTCACCTTCTGGGGCTATTGCTTTTTTGAAGTGGTCTTTATTGGTTTTGCGAAAACGATTGAAGTCTATAAAGTTGTGAATAACTTTAATGTCTGTTTTGATATCAAATGTTGATAAAGTTTCTAGTTTTAGTTGATCTGAAACGGCTGTCACGCCGTCTGACTCATTGATGCTAAACTCTACAACGGGAGCAAAGGAATTATCAGCACCTACGAGCGTGATATCCGTCCCGTGCAAAGTAGTAATCACAGGAATATTAATGCCATGAGATTTCAATATTTGTTTTGCCATGTAAGCAACGGCTGCGTGTGGTATTGCATAATGGACATGTAGAATATCTAATTTTTCAAACTTGACAACATCTACCATTTTGCTAGCCAATGCCGTCTCGTATGGTGCATTCTCAAAAAGTGGATACTCAAGTGAAGTCACTTCATGAAAAAAAACATTCGAATGAAAAGCGGTAAGTCTTACTGGTCTTTTGTATGTGATAAAGTGCACTTCATGTCCTTTGTCTGCCAAACCTATTCCAAGTTCGGTAGCGACTACTCCACTACCACCAAACGTTGGGTAACATACAATACCTATTTTCATTTTATCAATTTTTAAAACGTTGTTGTTTTGATTTATTGGCCAAATACTTGAAGTTTTTCCTAAAGACATCTGTCAGAAAGATATTCAAGCAAATATAATCGTTGATAACAAATAATAATTAAAAACGTTTGAGTGTATGAATATTTATATGAAGTGTCAATATGGATTGGAATAGTAGTTTAAAAGGTTTTAAGGCTTATCTTCTTTTAGAAAAATCGCTTTCACACCATTCTATTGAAGCTTATATAAGAGATGTGGGCAAGCTATTAGAGTATGTACTCATCCAAAAAATAGACCTTACACCGGATAAATTGACTGGTGATGATCTCACAGGATTTGTATATTATATTAATGATCTAGGTCTTGAGCCTAAAAGTCAAGCTCGTATCATATCCGGAATTCGGGCATTTTATAAGTTTCTAATCATGGAAGACATCATTGATACCGACCCGTCTGAGCTTTTAGAAAGTCCTAAACTACAAAGAACGCTTCCAGATGTACTTAGCTATGAAGAAATTGATATAATACTAAGCTCTATTGACTTATCTCTACCACATAGTCAACGGAATCGGGCAATGCTCGAAACCTTATACGCTTGTGGACTTCGTGTTTCGGAGTTGATCACGTTAAAAATAAGTAATTATTTTCCAGATCAAGGTTTTGTAAAAGTGTTGGGTAAAAACAATAAGGAAAGACTCGTGCCTATAGGAGATTCAGCAGTAAAGCATATTAATTTGTATATGGCAACTGAAAGAATGTCTTTACCTAGTATCGCTAAAGGATCAGAGGATATTCTTTTTCTAAATCGAAGGGGAAAGGGATTGAGTAGGGTAATGATTTTCACTATGATTAAAAATTTTGTAGCTCTTGCAGGAATTCAAAAGACGGTCAGTCCGCATACTTTTCGTCACTCATTCGCTACACATCTTGTAGAAGGTGGAGCAGATTTACGTGCCGTGCAAGAGATGTTGGGACACGAATCTATTTTGACTACAGAAATTTATACCCATGTTGATAGGAATTATTTGCGTGACACCATGATGAAATACCATCCATTAAGCCAAAAGTAAACTTATTTTCTAAATTCACCGTTAACATATAATCCACAATAAGACCTAAAAGGTTGACGTTTCATCAGTAAATGTCACTATCACTTCCCGACTATATTTTATTCATCACAAATTTTTTTATCATGAAAAACATCGTATTCCTTTTCCTTCTATTTTGTACAAGTGTCTCTGTTTCTGCACAATTAGGCCTATCTCTTGGTGGAGGTGCAAATTTTAGCAACCTAAAAGTAGACAATTTAGATAGTTTTAAACCCAAATCTAGCACTAATTACTTTCTGTCTGTAAAACCAGAATTTTATCTTACTGAAAATTTTTGCGTTGCTTTGGATATACAATTTTCTCAGAAAGGCTTTGGTTTAACTGCAGATACCACTGATTTAATTGATGGTTACAAGTTTCAATATCTTGACATAATTCCACAAGTTCAATATAAATTATTTAAGCAATTAGCTATATATGGCGGACTCGGTGTCGGAATAAGGGGATCAGAAAAATACAAGATCAGAGATGCGTGGGAAGAGGCTGTTACGAAAGTATCTAGTGGTACTAATTTTACTTATGTGGTAGGTGTCAGAATATTTGCAACAGACAAACTATTTTTGCAAGCCCATTATGCTGGTGGATTATCTTCTTTTTATAAAGACACCGTTTTTACCGATCCTCAAGGTAATGAAATTGAAAATGCGGATACAAAGTTGAGAAATTTTCAGATCGGTTTAGGATATCAACTATTTTAGTACCAACTTTTTGCTTAATATTTCCGTCTTTGATATTGTACCAAAAATATATAGTATGTCACAGATAATTAAGTTTTTAAAAATCATTAGTGAAGCTTTCATACTTTTTGTGGTGACATCATGCTGTAAAGAAGATTCAACCACATGCGTAGAAAATATTAACAATGACTGTGTCTGTACCTTGCAATACGACCCTGTCTGCGGATGTAATAATAAAACATACGGTAATGCTTGTATAGCAAGTTGTTCAGGCATTACAGAATTTACTCCTGGTGAATGTCCTAAATAATTAGTGCTAACATTCCTCGTAAAAGAAGGAATATTCTCAAACCGAAAAACAAAGGTTTCTGTAAAAAGATAAGCAAGTCGCTAAACTTTTTCTATATAAAGTTAACGATTGCTTATCTTTTTTGTGCTAAACTTATTCTAAAGGCGTCACAGGTTTTTGTTCTCTTGATCCAGACAATGCTAAAGTGTACAAATAATAATTTTCGTTTTTATAATTTTTATCTTCCCATTTTTGCCATAATTGCAAAGAAGGAAATCTATCTGCATCAAGTGGTTTTGGTGACAAAACCACAATTCCTCCTACACCTTTAAATTTTGCAAACAATTTTAGTTCGTTTTCAACAGGTAGATATATTTTGTCTACCCATCTGAAATAACTAAATGGAACGCCGTCTGGCAATTCATAAAAACTTCTTCTTGCATACCCAATTACTGGTGTCGCTTCAAATTTATTGATAGCTACAATGGGCACTTTTTCTGGTATCTTTTCTTTGATAAATTGGCCAGCGAGTTCTGCATTCGTAAACGGTATATTCTTTTCTTCTTCTACTGCTTTCCCATTATGGACAATATTAAAAATAGCAAACACACTGATAACTAGTGTAGGTAAAAGTTCTTTTTTAATATCCAAACCTCTAATCTCTAGCAAAGCTATAAAAAATATAAATCCCATTCCCCATTGTCTGATACCACCTAGGAAAAACAGAACACTAAACGCTATCATCATTGCTAAAAACATCAAAAAAGTTTTTAGCAGTATCTTATTCTTATAAAACACAAAGCCAATTCCTACTAAACATAACATAGATATCAAAAGTCCTATAGAAGTCCATCCGTAAGTAAACGTGTCATTTGTTGATCCGATGGCATAAGTATTACTGAGATTTCCCTGAAAAGAAGTCAGTATTTTGTCCATAAATTCAAGCTTTTTTGCGCTAGTTTTGCTGACGTGACCAGAACTCCTAGGGAAGACTGATATTACAAAAAATAATAGACCTGCAGCTAAGCCAATGATATCCTTGCCTTGCAGAGCAGTAAAAATATTTTTTTCTTTCATCATCACATAAAAACCTAGAGCTATTGCCATCATTGCACCATATACCTCGGTCTGACACAAAAGAAAAAGTACCACTCCTAGCTGAACACGTGAATAATCGTCCTTTTTTAAAAGGCTTGCAGCCCAAAAGGCAAATAATATTACAAGGAAGTAGCCTCTATTTACAATACCATATTCGAAAAATACAAAGTAAGATAATGCTAACAACACTTTGACAATTGTAGGTAGTCTAAACTTAACAAATAGAAAATATAATCCCGCTGCTACTGTGATGGTATGTGCAAAGTGAATAATGTATTCCGGTCTCGTCAGTGAAGAGAAAAATGTAAATATCTTTAAATATACATACCAAAGTGCCGGGTGACCTTCATAATAAAGGAAAGAAAAAACTTCTGTAACACTTTTGTCTTTTGCAACAAACCAAGCTTGCCACTCATCTTTCCATAACTCATGATAATTAAACTTGAAATACGTAATTGCTATGACAAAAATGGCCCAAATTATATAGTCAATGTATTTATTCTTCATGCTCCTGAATTTTCACAGTCAGCGAATTAATACCTTCAAGGCTGTCTTTTCTCGAATGTTGCTCGAATATTAGTGTATATTTTCCTTTCTTTTTATAATATGCTTTTGTAGACATTTCTATTTCAATGTCACAGTTTTTGCTTCCACAATCACCGATCCAATTGGTCTGGCTATCTGATAATTGGAATGAAACAGGATTCGTTATTTTTTCTCCATCAGGAAAAACTGTTGTGATATTTAAATAAAGGTTTTCAAAAGAAAAATCTATTGCATGATTGATACTTAATAGTAAATCATAAGCTACTGATGTATCTTGAACTTCATATTCAAAACTAATTTTATCTGCGTATGCCCAAGGATTGGGGACATCTTCATTCTTATCAAAAATGGTTTTGGGTCCACACGCATAAAACATTACAAAAAATAAAACGAAAAACAGGTACTTCACTAGTGAGAATATTTTTAGCAAAATTACTTTTCTTTTCATTATTATTTACTCTTACTTGATATTATAATTGCTTTTTAGCTTTTTGGAGACCTCAAATCAACAAAATTATAATAACATCATTCCGTTTAGTTAAAATTTACAATAATTGTAATTGACAACTAAAAAATATGTAAATATCAATATCAAGTGTATATTTGAACTTCTATTATGCTATTTTCAGAATATTTTCAAATGGACACAAAAAGGTTTGTATTTATTTTATCTTGTTTTATCTATTGCTTTGTAGGCGAATCTGTCATCAACGCTCAAAATAGTGATGCACCAAAACCTCTTAGTAATACACATTATATCAAAAACTGTTTTTTAGTAAAACAACCCGGTGTAATACTATCTGGACAAAATATAATTATCAAGGATGGGTTTATATCAGATATTGGTCCTAATTTAAAAATACCATATGATGCTCAGATCTTGGTTGCCGACTCCATGTATGTGTACGCTGGTTTTATAGATGGGTACTCTAATACTGGTATTACAAAACCAGAACAAAAAGATAGACCTAAAATATCAGATCCTGGTAATCCACCCAATGATATTGCTGGTATCACGCCACAAATTTTGTCTGATGAAAACTACAAACCTAACGAAAAGTCGGTAACGGACATGCGGACAGCAGGTTTTGGATTATCTCACGTCGCTCCTAGAGGTATGATGCTTCCTGGACAAAGCAGTATCTTTCTACTAGGTGAAGGAAATACAGATGAAATGATATTGAAATCTGGATATGCCCAAAATTTCCAATTCGAAACTACTAGAGGCGTTTACCCTTCTACGTTGATAGGCATTATGGCAAAACTCCGAGATTTATACCATAATGCTACAATTGCTGGTCAACATGAAGAGAAGTTTTTAAAAAATCCTATTGGACTTGCAAGACCCAATTACAACAAAGAGTTAAAATCACTTTACCCTATCACCACAAAAAAGCAACCACTATATATTGTGGCACAAAAGACTAAAGATGTACATAAAGCACTTTTACTCAAAGATGAACTAGGATTCGAACTTGTCCTAACTGAAGTTAAACAAGGATGGCACTACATCGAGCAGATAAAACAACAAAATATACCTGTGTTTCTTTCTTTAGATCTTCCTGGACAAGACAAAAAAACACCAGAAAAAGATGGAAAAGAAGGTGAAAAAAAGGATTCTTTAAAAACAGAAATTAAAGAAGTCAAAAAAGAAAATATAGACCCTGAGAAAAAAGATTATGATGCAAAGAAAGCAGCAGTTGTCAAAGAATATTTGGCCCAAGCTGCTAATTTTGAAAAAAACGGAATAAACTTTGGATTTTCTTTTTTAAACAGTAAGGCATCAGATATTAAAAAGACTATTAAAAAACTAATTGATAATGGTCTTAGTGAAAATGGCGCCTTAGGTGCTCTTACTACCAATCCTGCAAAAATACTCGGTTTAAGTCATCTTCTTGGGACTGTAGAAAAGGGAAAAATTGCCAATCTTACCATTACAGACAAATCATATTTTGATGAAAAATCTGTGATCAAGTTTGTTTTCGTTGATGGCAAAAAATATGATTACTCAGAGAAACCTAGAAAACAAAAAGATGGTAAAACAGACCACAAAATGATTGGTCTTTGGTCCTACGAAGTTGAAATACCTGGTGCATCACGAAAAGGTAAAATTAATATTAAAAAAGATGGTTCAGATTTCAAAATAACTGTTAAAGACGATACCTCCTCTAATGAAGATATTGCCACAGACATAAACGTGGATGGATCTAAGCTCTCATTTAGTATAATGGCCAGTCTAAGTACTCCCATGAAAGTTGATTTTTCATTAGAATTTGATGATAAAAATTATACAGGGAATGTTAATGTTGCTTCTTTTGGTACTTTTCCAATTAAGGGAGGTTATGATGGCGATCCAAAACTTAATTTCTAATAACCTAATTACAAATCCATGTTAAGATATATTCTACTTATTATCATATTATTACCAAAAGATATTTTGTCTCAAAACATCTTGATAAAAAATGGAACAATACTCACGGTTACAAATGGTGTCAAAGAAAATACCGATGTATTAATCATCAATGGTAAAATCGCTAAAATAGATATAAATCTTAACGCGCCTGATGGCACTCGTATAATTAATGCAAATAACCAATACGTAATGCCTGGTATTATTGATGCCCACTCACATATTGCATTAGATGTAATCAACGAAGCAACAAGTCCTGTAACTGCCGAAGTTAACGTGGGTGATGTTTTGGATCCTATGGATGTTGCCATTTATAGAGCTCTTGCTGGTGGTGTCACTATTTCACATGCCATGCACGGTTCTGCAAATGCCATCGGTGGTCAATGCGAAACCATAAAACATCGTTTTGGTACCACCAATCCTGACGATCTCCGGATGCAAGGGGCACCACGTACCATAAAATTTGCACTTGGCGAAAACCCTATTAGGGTACATGGTGAAGGCAGTAAGATATCTCCAAATACAAGAATGGGTGTGGAACAAATATTCAGAAATGCTTTTAGTCAAGCACAAATTTATATGAAGGAATGGGATGATTATAAAAAAGGTATTAACAAAACTTCACCTGAATACAGTCTCCGAAACGAGACTATTGCGGATATTCTTAAAGGTGATATCATTATACACTGTCATTCATACAGAGCTGATGAAATTCTAATGTTGATGCGCGTCCTGAAAGACTTCGGCATCAAAAAAATATGTTTTCAGCATGTCAATGAAGGATTTAAAGTAGCACCAGAACTTGCCGCTTTTGGTGCAAGTGCTTCGGTGTTTGCAGATTGGTGGGCATACAAATTTGAAGTATATTATTCTACTGCTTTTAATGCCGCAATATTAACAAGAAACGGCGTAGTGACTTCTATAAATTCTGATTCTGAAGAACTTATTAGACACCTTTATCATGAAGCTGCAAAAACACAAAGATATGGTAACCTAACAGATGATGAAGCACTGGCTCTTATCACAATTAATCCTGCAAAACAACTAGGCATAGATAACAGAGTAGGATCTATAGAAGTGGGAAAAGATGGCGATATTGCTATTTTCAGTCAACACCCATTATCTATTTTTACGATCCCTCAAATGACTATCGTAGACGGCATAGTCAAATTTGACATTAAAAATGATGACGCAGATATGCGCATTGATATCAATCCAAATGAGACTTATTCTTCGTTTTATGAGAACCAAAGACACCACGAATCACAAGGTTGTATGCATGGTCTAGAAGAATTGCTTATGGAAGATAGCTACGCTAAATTTATGCGTTATAAATATTCCAAAAATCACAGCCATTAATTTCATTATTAATAAAAAGTCATAAAATGCATTTCTTAAAAATATATATTCTATCATTCTCTACTTTATTTTTCTCTAATATAAATGCACAACAAGTAAAAAAAGCAGAATCTGGCACTTTCCTATTAAAAAATGGTAATCTACACACTGTCACATCAGGTACTTTTATAGGAGATTTATTAATTAAAGACGGAGTAATAGCTGATATTGGCAAATCTATCTCATTCTCTGAGGCAAAAATCATAGATTGTAGTGGAAAACAAATTTATCCTGGCTTGATCGATGGAGGATGTAGATTGGGTTTGGTAGAAATTGATGCTGTCTCACTAACAAATGACTTTAATGAACTAGGAGATTTTGTCCCACATATGAAAGCACTGACTGCCGTAAACCCTAATGCCGTAGCAATACCAGTCACTAGGGTAAATGGCATAACGACTGTCTTTGCCAAACCTGATGGAGGTACTTTCCCTGGAACTGGGGCGCTTATCCATTTATTTGGTTATAACCCAGACCAAATGTCAGCAGGTTCTGAAAGAGTCGTTATGAGATTTCCTTCCACAGGCAAACGTGGTCGATGGGATAGAAGATCTGATGACGATATAAAAAAGGATGCTGAAAAAGCAATCAAAAAGATTAATGATATTTGGGATACTGCCAATAACTACATGAAAATGGATTCGGCAGCTAGATCGGAGAATATTACCCTATCTACAAATAATCCACAAATGCTTGCACTGCTTCCTATCGTGAGCGGAAAAGAACCTATTTTTATAGAAGTCAACTCAAAAAAAGATATTGAATCAGCTATCGAATGGATTACTGAAAAAAAATATAAAGCTGTATTTACTGGTGTAGCCGAAGGGTGGAGAGTAGCAGATAAATTAGCTAAATATGGAATCCCAGTGATCACTGGACCTATACTTAGTGTACCAGGCAGAGATAATGATAGCTATGATTCCTCATATACAAATCCTTCCATAATGATGAAAGCAGGTGTGAAAGTTGCCATTCGAACCGACAATGCTGAAAACGTTAGAAATTTACCTTTCAACGCAGGTTTTGCAGCAGCTTATGGAATGGGTACAGAAGAAGCATTAAGAGCTGTTACCATAAATACTGCTGAAATATTCGGTGTGGGTGATAAGATAGGAAGTCTAGATAAAGGAAAAATAGCCAATCTATTTATTTGTGATGGAGATGCCTTTGAAACTAAAACGAAAATAGAACACTTATTTATTAAAGGATGGAAAATTCCTCTAGAAAGTCGTCATACCTTATTATATGATGAATTTCT
>JBGSOH010000086.1:0-3142 GCA_041739205.1 Saprospiraceae bacterium | reverse complement strand
CGCTATCCAAAATTTGAATGCTTGCTGTAAGGTAATAAAAAAGACATTGGTATATTTAAAGTCATACTTAACGAACTCTTCAAGTATAAATATGGATATCAATTTAAAAATAAACTGAAAAATCACACCTAAAAAAATGATTGTTATAAACTTTATAAACTCACGTACTTCAAAATCCTTATGACTAAAGTTCTGAGATATAAACTGAAAAATAAAAAACACAAAAGAATGGCTTATAAAAATGAATAGGTATCCATGCCATCCGGTATTGAACAATTGTGAAAACCCCATGTAATGTGCATTAAATAAAGCATAAAGTAAAATCGCACTTAAAACGAAAATATACCGACCTAACTGCTTTTTCTTTGTAGGAATGATGCTTAAAATCTTTTCAAAAATGAAAATAATAAATAAAAAGAGCAAGATTACGAGTCCTAAAATTGATGGATACGCCAAAGCATATTTGAATATAAAATTGTATCCTGGCGTGTAAGTAACATCGGTTAATCCAAAGCCAATAACTTCTTGCGAGTTTAATAAAGAATCGATTTCATTTATACCTAAAAGGTCAAATTTATCATTAAAATTTTCATCATTCTTCATTAACTCATCTACCCAATTGACTCGTTCGTCAATAAAAAAACCTGGACTCTTTATATAAGATGAATAATCTAATATCTTTGGTAAAACACTCGCATCTTTACCAAAATTTACACATAATAATGAATCTGAAGTGAGACCTATAACACGAAAATATTTCCTGTTTTTTAAAGAGTCTATAATGACGTAAAAATCACCTTCACGAGTATCTTTGTTATTTAATAATGGTATCTGATTACCCGAATTGTCATGCGTCACTTTATTGCCATATTTGACTGCAGCCTCCCAATGTGAAGAGACACTATATCCTACATAAAAATAAGTTGCGATCGCAGCGAATATCAAACTATACCAAAATACCTTATTCATAACATTCATATTTGACAACAAAGAAAATACAAAACGTTAAGTACACAAAGCTATTTCCGATGGATGGGGATATAATGGTGTGAAGTGGATTTTTGGGGTATTTTCTGACATACTTTATAAATTTAGCTAAATTCATTAACAACACTTTATAAATTTAGCTAAATTTGTTAACTACGGTAAAGCCATATTTCCAATGTTTACTTTAAGAAACCTATCAAAGGCTCTTTATTCAAGCTAATCAATCAGAAAAATGTGTTTGATTTGATAGAGTAGAAAATATATTGCAATATTTCTTCACTTTGTACACAATATTTCTTGCACATATAAAGTTTATCATTAACTTTGCATTTCAAAGTACTTTTACAAATGAACAAATACGAAAACGATTTAACACATATACGACAGATGATGGAGCGATCATCTACCTTCATCTCACTCAGTGGTTTGTCTGGCGTGGGTGCAGGATTGGTGGCCATAATTGGATGTCTTATGACGTTTTACATATTGGGGCAGCACAATATAGATTATTTTGATGGCAAACCCAATTATTATTCTTATCAAGTGCTCTGGCAATTGGCATCTGTGGCCATAGTTACTTTAGTTTTAGCTTTGATGTCAGGTATCTATTTTACAGCAAAAAAATCTAAAAAACTTGGTCATCCGTTATGGTCGGCGGCTACAAAGAATACGATCAAAGCGGCTGCTATTCCATTGGTGACAGGTGGTTTGTTTTGTATCATTGTCACATTGCATCATTTATTTTATTTAGTAGCGCCTTGCATGTTGATCTTTTATGGATTGGCCTTGGTAAGTGCATCCAAATATACACAATCTGATGTCTTTTGGTTGGGAATGTTTGAGTTGGCTTTGGGATTATTTGCAGCTGTCTTTGTAGGATATGGTTTGATATTTTGGGGCATTGGATTCGGCATCCTTCACATTGTTTATGGTATATTGATCCACCAAAAATATAAATAATTTCTTTGTGAAAGATATCGATATTAGCAACATAAACAAGGATTTTGAAAGTCGGGTCAGATTGGGCATCATGTCTGTTCTAATGGTCAATGAATGGGTCAACTTCAATGATATGAAGCAGATGCTTGAGCTATCAGATGGTAACTTGGCAAGTCATACAATTGCATTGGAAGGTAAAAATTATATTGAAGTACGTAAGGCATTCGTAGGCAGAAAACCAGAGACATCATACCGAGCAACAGTAGAAGGCAAACAATCTTTCCAAAAACACATAGAAGCATTGGCAGCACTGATCGGCAAAGGCTAGAGATCGTTGCTATATTTTTTTGTGTTTACACTTTGTATTTCAAAGTACTTTTACATAAATTTTGCCACAAAGGCGGAAAGGCACAAAAATAGCACAGGTGAAATTTCATTCACTCATTAAATTATTCACAAGATCACAGATCGCTTAATCACTAAATATTTTAAACATGACAACAACATCTTTTTTTCAGAATTCTAGTATCAAGATTACTTTAAAACTTGCACTTATCTTTTTCCTTACCCTGTTTCTACTCATTCCCAAATATATGATTCTTGATTAAGTCCGAGAAAGACAAAGACTAAGCGAATCCGTCACCAATGAAGTAGCTAAAGGTTGGGGAAATAAACAAACACACACAGGTCCTGCTTTGGTGATACCATACTTTCATTACATACAAGGAGAAGACAAAACAAAACCACCTGTTAAAACCAAAACACAGTTGATCGTTTTTCCTGAAACACTTGCCGTAGATGGCCAAATCGAAACAGAATCCAAATATAGAAGTCTTTACAAAGTATTATTGTATAAAACGGGACTCATGGTAAAAGGAAATTTTAAAGTACCTGATGCAACATTGACAAATATAAAAGCAGAAGATTTACTTCTGAATGAAGCGTCTATCATAATGGGTGTCTCAGATCCAAAAGGTATCAATGCCGAAATTTCGCTTAATTGGAATGGGAAGCCTGCTACTTTAAATCCAGGTATGGATGATATATATTTTACAATAAATCAAACCAATGAGAATTTAAAAGAAGAGTTTGTTACAAATTATGATTACGATGCTCCCCAAATTAATACTGGACTTCAAGCAAAAATTGCCTTAGATGCAGCTATCCAAAATTATGAATTTTCGTATAACATGGATCTGAGAGGATCAAAAGCACT
>JBGSOH010000027.1:0-5489 GCA_041739205.1 Saprospiraceae bacterium | reverse complement strand
TCTTGAAGGTCGGTCTTCGAAAGCATAATCTTGACCATTAATGGTAATGTGGTCGCCAAATTTATCTAAGTTGCCCTCGAAGTTTAGGTCCATTCTCAGTTTCCAGATATCAAGACCTACTCCTGCTTGCCATCCGTAGCTACCGGTTTTAAATCTTTGGTCATATCCTTTAAAATCTACGACATCTGATATGCTATTGATAAATAAATGACCTACGACACCACCTTGGAAACGAAGTACTCCGAGTTTTATACCCGCCATTACAGGAATGTCTAGTTGGTTGTACTTCTCATTTTTGACCTTTGTAAATACTCCTGATTCACTATACTCAGTGATATCATGAGACACCCTATTAGAATTAAAGAGTAAGGCAGGCTCTAGGTAAACACCAAGTAAACTCAATCTTGTGTAAATCCCAAAATGGTGACCATATCCAGCATTGCTGATGTTCCATTCCACTTGTTTGTCTCCATCATTGATCAGAAATCCTTCATTAGCAAGGTCGTAGGAACTCAATCCTGCTTTTATACCAAATTCTATTTGACCAAAAGAGCACACAGAAAATAAGAGAAATATTAAAGAAAAAAGTGAACGATTCATATCTTTAAATATTTAAAAGGTTGATGAATAATAAAATATTTGCCAAGTAAATCCACTCGATAACGTATTAATGCCTCAAAAATGGTTAATATTGCACCTGTTTTAACGTATGTTTAACCAACGAAAACTGGCTATTGGCTGTTTTTTGTGTTTTAATAGACGTATATTGCTGATTATTATGATATAATTTATTAATTATAATTGTAATGTATCAAAAAGAGTGCCGAGATGAATATTAAAGATGTAACATTTATAGCAAGTTATCAAAAAGAGAGCGCTTGCCCAAAAGATGGAAGACCAGAATTTGCTTTTATTGGTAGGTCCAATGTAGGTAAATCTTCCCTTATCAATATGCTTACAAACAAAAAAGGTATAGCAAAAGTATCCGTCACTCCGGGTAAGACCCAACTCATCAATTTTTTTGAAATCAACCAATCTTGGTATCTCGTAGACTTACCAGGATACGGATATGCCCGTACATCCAAGGATACCAAAAAAGGATTCCAAAAGATGATAAGTGATTATCTGACAGATCGGACAACATTGGTGACAGCTTTCATACTTATAGATTGCCGCCACGAATTACAAAAGATTGATAAAGAGTTTATAGAGTGGTGTGGTGAAAATGAAGTTCCGTTTAATTTAGTATTCACAAAGGCAGATAAATTAGGAAAAAATATTCTACAATCCAATATTACCACTATCAAAAAAGAGCTTTTGAAGACCTGGCATGAATTGCCGCAAGATTTTGTCACTAGTGCAGAGACAAGAGATGGCAGGGATGACATTCTAAATTTCATTTCAAATGTCATGGTTGAAATTAATACTTCTAATTCAGAAAACCTTTTATGACCCAGATATTTTCGCACTTAATACCTAAAATAGAAGATTGGCCTGTAGCAAGATTGAGCAGAGAAAGGGCTTCTTTTGTGCAAAAATTAAATACGTTTGTGTTTGATCAACTTATGAAAACCCATGATGGTAATCTCAATGAGTTGATTTCAAAAACCATATATCTTGAAAACCAAAGAATTAAGATCAACCCATGGAAAGTCGACCCAGCAGACGATAAAATCTATTGGAAAAATATGGGCTCAGATCTAGAAAACTCTTTGACTCGTGAAGATAAAGAAGAAGTGGAAGTTAATCTCGTAAAACGTATCATCAATCGATACAACGAAGAGATCGTGGGACATTTTATGCCAAAGACATTTACTTTTTCGCGTTATTTTTTGACATCCTTTTTTAAACGTCTATTCAGTAGTTTTTTTAAGGGTCACTGGAGATGGGGCACTAAAAAAGACCTTCAGCAAAGGATAAAGGTACAGGGTAATGTGACATTGATGAGATCGCTTTTCCAACAAGGAACGGTAGTCGTTTTGCCGACACATTATTCTAATCTTGACTCCATTATGGTGGGTTATGCCATTGACACAAATGTAGGAATTCCAGCTTTTTCGTATGGTGCAGGACTTAATTTATACAATGTAGAAGTCGTCGCCTATTTTATAAATAGACTTGGCGCATTTAGGGTAGATAGAAGGAAAAAAAATCCCATTTATCTGGAGTGTTTAAAATCGATGACAGGTTATTCGATTTTGGAAGGTGTCAATTGTATCTTTTTCCCAGGAGGTACAAGGTCTCGAAGTGGACAGACAGAAGACAAATTAAAACTCGGATTGATCAGCTCAGTTATAGAGGCGCAGAGACTACATCTAGAGAATAAAGAAGACAAAAAAATATTTGTTGTTCCACTCAATATCGGCTACCATTTTGTATTGGAAGCATCCCAACTGATCGACCAACACTTGCAGAGTGTGGGAAGAGAAAAGTATACTAGATCCAAAAAAACAGGTCCAAATTTTGGAGATATCTGGCGATTTATCAAGGATTTATATTCAAAAGATTCAGAAGTGTACATGTCGTTTGGTGATCCCATGGATGTATTCGGTAATAAAGTAGATGATCATGGTGTCAGTTTTGATAAATTTGGTCAACAGGTCAATATCGAAGATTATTTTACATTTGATGGTAAACTATCAGGCAATAGTCAGCGTGAAGGTGTGTACGCCAAGATGCTAGGAGAATGTGTCGTAAGTTCTTATCGAAAATTTAATACCATTCTGTCTAGCAATGTCGTTTCGTTTGTAGCATTTCATTTGATTTATGGTGAATTTGAAGAAATGGGGCTTATTAACTTGATCAATCAAAAGAACCAAAAATATAAAATAGAATACGATGTATTTGCTGAAAAAGTGGAGCAAGTCATAAACATTATTAAAGAAATGTCGGCTCAAGGAGAGGTCACCCTTTCAGACGAAAACTGGGATGATATCCAAGAAATTATCAGTGAAGGACTCCGCAAATTAGGTATTTATCATGCAGTGAGGGTATTGGAGAAAAAAGAAGATGATACAATTGTTTGTGCAGATTTAAAATTATTGTATTTTTACCACAATAGATTAATTAATTATGAATTGGAGACAGCCATGGGTTGGTCAAAAGTTTAACATGAAGTAAATAATAGACACTTGAATTATATCATTTTTGATTTGGAAGCATCTTGTTGGCTCGGAAGGCCACCACACGGTATCAATGAAGTCATTGAGATCGGTGCTGTCAAGGTCAATGATTATAATGAGGTAGAATCTATCTTCAATAAATTTATAAAACCTACTGTAAACCCCATATTATCTGATTTCTGTACAAGACTCACATCTATCACTCAAACAGATGTAGATAGAAGCAAAACTTTCCCATTTATCATCCAAGAATTTATGGATTGGATAGGAATTGATGAAGATTTTGTATTAATCTCTTGGGGGAAATATGATAAACAACAATTAATACAAGACTGCGAACTACATAAAATGGAGACAGAATGGCTAGAACATCATTTTAATCTCAAACCTGCTTATCGTGCACTCAAAGATCTTAAAGATGAGCCGGGACTAAAAAAAGCTGTAAAACTAGAAGGATTTGAATTTACAGGTATCCACCATAGAGCCATCTCAGACGCAGAGAATACTGCCAAAATCTTCATAAAGTATTTTAAAGAATGGTCCGTATAGACTATTGTTTCCCATCGGGTGACACAAAGGTATCAATTCGGTTTCATATAGTAAGTTGTTAATTTGGAAATGTAAAAATACATTGTATTCAAATCACATCAAAATGTGATTGACACAAGATTTTTATTCAAGTAGTTTTGTCCTATAAATTTAAATACTCATAAAATCAATGCTAATGCTCAGCTTCCGTGATTTTCTAATGAATATCGAACATTTAATAGAATTGGAAAAGAGCCGCATTTCATTAAGTTTTTTATCTTGACAGAGCACTACAATTAAAAATTTAAATGAATTTGTAATACCCAAAAAAATGTATCAGGCAGCCTTAGATAAACCAAATGTAAATTTTGACACTCAATTGTTACATAAAATTGCTAATCTCGAAGCACACATTAATACCTTGAGTGCAGAACTTGATCAATATAGAAGAAATACCAAAATTTCGCCAATCGATTACATATTTGTATTTGCTAATAAAAGCAACAAAAAGATATGGATCAAAGACATTATAATGATCAAGTCAGAAAGCAATTATTCTATTATCCACACTATTTTGGGAGAAAAAATACTTACAAGCAAAACACTTAAGTATTGGCAAGAGAAAACGCAAGAGTCTGATTTGATCAGGGTACATGCATCATATTTAATCAATAGAAGATACATCAAGTCCATAATTTTAAAAGACAAAAAGATCAACCTTAGTTTGAATTATCAGGTCACTTACTCTGCAACTTATAAACACACTCTGCAAAAGTATGTACACCAATGAGGCTAATAAATGATATTTAAAACGAATCATATTTCATAAATCTAATAATTTTTTACTTCATAAAATCAATAAAAAATGAGACAATTTTTAATTTTAGGAATGATTACATTTTCTTTGTGTGTATGCGCACAAGTAGGGATCGGTACTGCTTCGCCAAATACCAATTCTGTATTGGAATTGAGTAGTCCAAACAAAGGATTATTGTTACCTAGAGTCACAGATACCACCGTAGTCAGTAGCCCATCAGCGGGTTTGGTTGTATACAATACGAATACAAAATCACCTTCTTATCATGATGGACAAAAGTGGAATAGTGTAGCTTCTAGCATGATCATGCCGACCACGGGATCTGATTCTATTACTTATCGCTTTACTGGTACAAACTCTATGGGGGACTTTGATGGCGAAAGAAGGTTAGAAAGTATTAGTGTTGGTGGTAGTGGGACTGGATCAAGTACAGATTTAGCTGCATCAATGACACGTTATCATGATATAAACTCCGTTGTGATATTGAGAAGATTTTTGGATCAAGCTCAAATAGGGACATTGGAAATTAAATATTACAAAAACGGAACTGTCTATAGATCTATGAAGTTTGGCAACCTTAAATTTGCATCTATGAACAATGGTTTTTTGGATAAAGGATTGGATGGAAATGGCGTTTTATTAGAGAGTTTTAGTTTTACCTTTGGCAGTTATGGATATAAAGATTGGGTAAGTAATCAAAGTTTTTATTACACATTTTCTGGAGGCATTTATGGAACATATTGATTTTCTTAATTGAAATCCAAATTTGACACAAAGTTTACTTTTTCAAGTATTTTGAAGTCATGTGACCACTCATAAAACACTATGATATTGATAATCAACCGTTTTTCACCCTGACCCTAATGGGAAACACCCCTAGCCCCTTATATGTTTGCATTTTAATTAAAAAAGGCAAAAGATAAACGAATAATTTATAACTTGGCGGTTGAAGGGGAGCAGCCCTTGATACGTAGATATCGTCCTTTAGTGTCCCTTTCGCCAAGCTTAATCATGAGGTATAA
>JBGSOH010000697.1:0-4553 GCA_041739205.1 Saprospiraceae bacterium | reverse complement strand
AAGTTTCATATTCTTGTTCATAAAGCTTGCGTAAATACAAAAACTTAGTAGCTAATACTTTTTCAAAATCTACTTGTTCTAAACTATTTAGTGACTTTGCAGCTGCTTGTAATGCTTTCTGATCTGATGTATCCTTTAATACGGCAATGTCTTGCAAATTAATGTACAATGGGTGAAGCGCAAATACAGATATAGCAGCATAAGGATAACTATCTAGCCAAGTTTTAATGGCAATGGTATCATTTACAGGTAGTACTTGGATCATATTCATACCTAAATCATGCGTCCAGTCTACTAGTAACTTTAAGTCAGAAAACTCACCTATACCACACCCATTTTGGCTACGTAATGAAAATACAGGTATCGCTACACCACTGCCTCTCCATTTCTGATTACCAAAGGCAAAGTTTTCATCTGTAAGGATTAGCTGCTGACCATTTTCTTCAGATAATACAAAATGACAAACGCTATTACTTCCTTCTTCCCAGTAAAGAATTTGTTTCGTTTTTGTATCAATGATCACATATTTATAAGCTACGTGGATATTTTTGTGGTCATGTGTAATGTCAAGCTGCCACATGGGATAGTCTGCATCACTCAGCAATACAGGTGTACCCCAATTTCCTAATTCGGGAATATCACCACAGATCCCAAAACTGAGATGAGATGGTAGGTTAGCACAGTGCAATCTGAATGAAATCCTATTTTTCTGACCATCTACCTTAGACAACTTTTTTGTTACTGACCGTTTAAAAATAGATTCTGTAAATGCAGTGGACAAAAAGGCATTATTTTCATTGTCCCTTGGTCTCCACTTATCTTCTAGAAAAACATTTTCTGCCAAGCCCTTTGTATGTATCACCCTAGGCTTCCCCCATTCTTTATGACGTGCTACACCATCTTTGAGTAGGATGTAATGGTAATATATGCTGACATTAGCATCTACCTGAATACTTGCTATCCAATTTTCTCCATCGTATGTTTGGCATTGAACAACTTTATCTTTAGGGTCACTTTTAGTGTGGTATTTTATAGAAATTTGTTCACCGAATATAGTTTTGTAATGAATATGAAAATGTAAAAACATGTGGTTATATTGTTATAAATGGCTTTAGTAATGTTGTTGACCTTCAGTCAAGAATTTTATACATAATATCTGTAAAATTTCTGACCAAATTGTTATTAGTGGCAAATATACACTAAGTAGTCAATTTTTCGATGCAAGCACTCAAAAATAGTTATTTTTGTAACTACTCAGGTACAACCCCGAAAGGGTTAAATATTAGTAACCACAGATTGCATCCGTGGTAAAAACGGAGAAACGCCTTGATTTTGACGCTATTTTTGCCTAAATTGTGCAAAAATTGTAACAAAATCGCTGGGAAACGGCATGTACCTGAGTTGTTACTTATTTTTAAAAAAACATTTCATTAAAAACCCACCACGATATTTAGGCTACTTTTATTGACAATATAAAAAGATCAATCAAACTACTGTGAAATAATTTTAATCTCTACCCTTCGATTTTTACTTTTATTGGCTTCAGTATCATTCGGTCCCAATGGTTTTGTGTCTCCATATCCATGAGTATCTATTCTAACTGATGGCACGCCACGTTCTATTAATAAAGTTTTGATGGCTTCTGCCCTTTGTTCTGACAATATTCTCAAAGCTTCCTTATCTCCTACATTATCAGTATGACCTACGATCTGAATGTACAGTTTTGGTCTTGTAAGCAACACTTCTGCAAGTTTGTCTATAGATGGATAAGATTCTGACAATACGATAGGTTTAGCACGCTCAAAATATATATTGTCCAGCATGATTGTTTTTTTCAGATCTTGTTCCGTAATGGCAGCAGGTTCATTTTGATGGACCACTTTTGGAACTTCAGCTTGTTTACCATAAGTACTATCTGCATACAAAATAAGTTCTACGGTTTGCTCATAAATGCCCGCATTGGCTAGTTCTTGCGGATCGATAATGACTTCTTGACTTTTGTAGTTTCTGTTATTGGCAATAAATGACATGGGTTTGTTTTCAAAAAACTTGTAACCACATATACCATCCTTTGCTCTAAAGAACCCTTCCCGTTTATCTTTGTACGCTTCACCCCAAGACAACTCACCTACCATTTTTTTACCCGTCTCCCCATTGATCATATGAAAGGTAATGACGATTTCTTTTTCCAATTTTTGTCTCAGCAATTTAGCTTTAAATATATCACTACTGCCATTTCTATTGGATGTAAAGTAAATAACATCGTTGTCTTTTAGCAAGTGTGGATGCGAATCATCATAGATAGAATTAACAGGTGGATTTAGTTTTTGTGGGACCGACCATTTTGTATATGTAAAATCCAATCTATCACTGTAATATATATCTTTGCCACCATAACCACCAGGTCTATCCGAAGTAAAATATAACCTTTTGCCATCGTGCGTCAGCATAGGTGTAGACTCTCTATACGGTGAATTTATACCATTGCCCATATGAATAGGCTGACTGTAATTATGGTCACCGTTATGAAAAGAAACAAACAAATCCATATGAAAAAAACTATCTTTGGTAATCATAGCTAATATCAAAACAGCCGTATCCAGACTCGCTGTAATATTAACTTCGTTGCTTTTGGTTGTGAAGTTTTTGATATGAATGGGAGTAGGAAACTTAAAATCGATACCACTTTTTTCTGTCATAGAAAACCCTCTATCTATCCCGCCGAAAGTAGCAAATTGATTAATTACCAGGTATTTATGTTGTTTTCCAAAGTTTGCACAAATACTATTGGGCAAAACATCATTGATCGGATACCCTGGATGAAAAATACCTTCCGTCTCACTATTCTTCAACTTTGTGTACCAAATGTCTTGATTGTATGATGAAGCATAAGGATCAGCAATAGGTTGGGCTGCTATTTGTGTAAATACTTGTTTGAGCTTATCATTATATTTCGTTTCATCCATCGTCAAAAAAACATCAAAACTATCTACAAATAAGGTTTTTTCACAATTAGGATCTGCTACCCTTGTAAAAAACAAGATATCTTCATCATAAGATACCAAAGGACATATTTCGTCTAGATGATCGCTGTTAACAGGATAATCAATTTTTTTTAAGGAATGTTGACCTAAACCTACAGAAATAGTAGCAAGAATAACGTAAACAATTATAAAAATTCTATTCAAAATAAAATGGTCTTCAAAAGGTATCAATTAGTGTCATAATTATAAAATGTACATTTTCAATGTTTTAACATTCCATAAAATAGAAACTCTTTTCTTTGTTGGTATAAAATTATGCCACAAATATACCAAGTTATGTTAAAGAAATTCAAATGTGATAACTAAATCTACTTATTTTGCGTTTTCGTTTGAGTAAATCATACTAATGAACAAATTATTTTTAATCTTTTGTAGCTTCTGCAGTTTAGCATTGCAAGCTCAAAAACCAATCTTAGACCAATTGGGTCGAGAAACAAAAATCACCTTTGAAGGTCAAGTCTATTCTGCCATTATTACAGAAGAAGGTGACACCTTGATTTTGGCCAACTTAGACAATGTCAGTATAACGGCTATGCGTAGTTTTGCCAGTGATGAAGACTACAAAAAATATCAAAGATTTAGAAATTATGCCGCCAAGGTTTACCCTTATGCAAAAGAAGCCATCAGAATATTCAGAGAGCTAGAATATGCTTCTCAACATATGAGCAAAAGAGAAAGAAAGAAAAAAATAGCAGAATTAGAAGAGCAACTCACCAAAGAATTTGAAGAACCTTTGACCAACCTCACCAAGCTTCAAGGCAAGATAATGATCAAAATGATAGAAAAAGAGACGGGTGAACCTATCTATAATATGATCAAGGAATTAAAAGGTGGTTTTAAGGCTTTTTATTGGAATGCATTCTCAAAGTTATATAGCTATGAACTAAAAGAAGGGTATAATCATGGTCAATACCCCATACTAGATGCGGTGCTCAATGACTTTGATGTATCCTATAGAATAGAAAATGATACCAATCTGAAATACATTAAAATTAACCGAAGTAAATCATAAATATGCTGAAAACAGGTTGGCAAAGCCCATCAAATATAGCACTTGTAAAATATTGGGGAAAACATGGTCGTCAATTACCAAACAATCCATCTGTCAGTTTTACACTGAATACTGCAGCAACTAGGACATTTATAGCTTGGGAAAACTATAATAAATTCGGTAGAGTAGAGCTTTCGTTCACCCTAGAAGGGAAAGAAAATCCAGCTTTTGCAGCTAGAATAGAGAAGTTTTTAGATAGTCTAGTAGATGACTACTTCCCATTTCTAAAAGAAGTGACATTACTAATAGATAGTAGCAACTCCTTTCCACATAGTAGTGGTATTGCTTCATCAGCATCAGGAATGTCAGCCCTAGCCTTATGTCTTTGCGAAATAGAACAAATGATATCGGGTGAAGCGTCTGTACAAACTGATTTCATCACCAAAGCATCTATCATCTCTAGGCTCGGAAGTGGCAGTGCATGTAGATCAATATATCCAGAAATGGGACTTTGGGGC
>JBGSOH010000694.1:0-3275 GCA_041739205.1 Saprospiraceae bacterium | reverse complement strand
TAAGATGGTAGTGCGGTAAGTAATACGAAAGTTAAAACAAATAAATTAAGCCATCCGGACTTAAATAAAAATAAGTTTACATTTCTCATGTGTTGGATTTTAATTAAAAAATAATGTGGTTTATAATATTTGGTTCTAAATATTTAACATATCAATTTTACCTGCTTTACTTCAACTTAAAGCATGCAAAATTTGGAAAGTATAGATTTACGACGACAATGATAGGTATTTATACGGATGTCTTGTGTATAATTTCTTACATTTTTTTTACAATTTCTTAACATTAGATATATATTAATTATATGTAATGTATTAAAGGTTGACCCTATAAAATTTCACACATAGTGTTTATTTGTAATGTGTAAAATAAAATTAAGGTATTCTTGCTAGTTGGTTAATTTTCTTTAGTAAAAGGTGACTTTTAGTGAGTGAATGGGATATTATCTGATTGAGAAGTAAATTATAATTTTGAGGTTAGCTTTATAGTGTCACTGTACCTAATTCTGCAGCTAGTTCATTGCGTTGTTTGAGTAGCTCTTGCAGTACCTTCAAGTTGAGTATATATTCTTCCGATTCCTTTTCTACGGCATTGGCTTTGTCTAAGTAGGTTTGCATTTGACGGATAACCCGTTTTGATTTTCTTAGTTGAAGTCTTTTTAATGCATTGGTGGCATCACGTACGTAGTTTTCATCTGGCATTTTTTGGGTTTGTAAGGTGATCTCCTTTTTTGCCCAATCAGCAAATATATAGGGTGACGACATGGCATCTACTGCAAATTTTCGTACTTCTTCGTCCGGATGACTTGTATAATAAGCACCATTGATCGTATTTTGCTCTTTTAGTTGTTCTTTAGTTACGGTGATTATCTTCTTATAAAGTTCGATATCAAATTCATCCATGAGACTTTCTAAAGTGTCGACCATAAATTGGGCTAGAAGTTGACCTTGCTCATCATATATTTTATCACCATAATTGACTAAGATAGAACAAACGGCACGCTCTTGATGGGCATCGTTTTTGACCAATTCAACCTGATCTGTCGATAGGGTGGGCTTCGGATTTAACCATGCTTCTTCATCAAGCGCATATGGCGGCTGTTGACTTCCATTTTGACGATCGTCTTCTTGTTGTTTACGTTTGAATCCTTCTTTTAGGACTTTGTTGACTTCGCTGTTCAGGACTTCTTCACTTAAGTCGAGCATGCCTGCACACTGTCTTATATATAAGGTACGTTTGAACGTTTCTTGTACTTTGGCAATGGAACTGACGATGTCTCTGATCGCTAGCGACTTTTTGATTGGATCGTTGCTTGTTTCTTCTAGTAGGATTCTGGTTTTAAAAAACAAAAAGTCTTCTTCATTATCTTTGAGAAAAGCTTGGAATGCTTCAGTTCCTTGCGCGGCTAGGAAAGAATCTGGATCTTGACCATCTGGAAGGAGGACCAACTTCACATTCATATCAGACTCTAAGACTAGGTCAAGTCCACGAAGCGCAGCCTTGATACCTGCAGCATCACCATCGTAGATGATTTTGATATTCTTGGTGTGTCTTTTGATGAGATTAATCTGCTCTTTTGTCAGGGAAGTACCTGAGGAAGCTACTACATTCTCTATTTTGCCTTGATGAAGTGTGATCACGTCTGTATAACCTTCCACAAGAATACATTCGTCTTCTTTCCTGATGGCATCTTTGGCAAAATAAAGTCCATATAAAACAGCACGTTTATTATATATCTCCGATTCTGGAGAATTGATGTATTTAGGTTGTTTTTTGTCAGAAGACAAGGTTCTACCTGCAAAAGCAATGACTTTGCCGCTCACATTATGGATGGTAAACATCACTCTAGCTCTAAAGAAGTCTAGATCAGATTTAGACGTTAATCCTAAAGAACGTAGATGCTCAATATTGAATTTTTTATCAATGGCTTTTTTGGTAAATTCGTCACGATCTTCTTTGGCGTAACCGAGTTCAAATTTTTTGATGGTGGCTTCTCTGAATCCCCTTTCTTTGAAGTAGCTCAGACCTATGTTTTTACCTTCAGCTCGATTAAATAGGGTATCTGTGAAGTGGTCACGCGCAAATTCATTGACAATGTAAAGTGAGTCGGTGATTAACTTTTGCTCGATATTTTCAGCCGAACTGACTGTTTCTTCGATGGTGATGTTGTATCTATTTGCTAGAAAACGTATCGACTCTGGAAAACTTATTTTTTCATGATCCATGATGAATCTAACGGAGTCACCACCTTTGCCACAGCCAAAACACTTATAAATGTTTTTGGATGGAGACACGGTAAATGAAGGCGTTTTTTCATCATGAAATGGACAATTACCAATCATATTGACACCACGACGTCGCAAGTTGATGAAGTCGCCTATGACTTCTTCTACCCGAGCGATGTTCATGACATCTTGAATGGTTTTTTGTGTTATCATTTTAAGGTTAAGACTAAGGTTAAGACTAAGGTTAAGATTAAGGTTGAGACTTAGGTTAAGGCTAAGGTTAAGGCTAAGGTTAAGGCTAAGGTTAAGGCTAAGGCTAAGGTTAAGGTTAAGATTGAGATTAAGGCTAAGACAAAGATTGTTTTAACCTAATTCCAGTACGTCCTTCATTTCGAAGATACCTTTTTTGCCTACTAGCCATTCCGCTGCTAGGACTGCACCTTTGGCAAATCCGTTGCGTGAATGTGCGGTATGTGTGATCTGTATATCGTCAATGTCAGAAGTATAATTGATGATATGTGTGCCAGGCGCAGGGTCTGTTCGTTCTGACTCAATATATAAATTTCGGGAATTCTTGTCAGTAGGTGCACTAATGGTCCATACTTTTTTACGATCAACACGCTCGATGATATCTTTTGCCAATGTGATGGCAGTTCCACTCGGTTTGTCTAGTTTGGCAGTGTGGTGAATTTCCTTGATATTGACATCATATGTTTCGTATTTATTCATCAGTTCCGCCAACTTTTTGTTGATTTCAAAGAAAATATTGACTCCTATACTGAAATTGGAAGCATATAAAAAAGTTCCATTCAATTCTTTACATTTTTGTTCAATTTCTTCTTTCTTGGTCAACCAACCTGTCGTGCCTGAGATGATGGGAATACCTATTTCAAGACATTGATTGATGTTTTGGTAGGCAGACTCTGGTGTCGAAAATTCAATGGCGACATCAGCCCATTGTAACACTCTAGGATTAAAATCTTGCAGGTTTCTACTAGATATTTTACAGGTGATGCTGTGACCACGTCGTAGGGCGACTTCTTCAATGGCTT
>JBGSOH010000076.1:0-15612 GCA_041739205.1 Saprospiraceae bacterium | reverse complement strand
CAAAAAAAATGGGTTTTTGATTTGTAAAGGTAGAAAATGAATAGGAAACTCATATCTTATAACTCATCTCTCAAAACTTATATCTATACGACCCTTATCAAATTGATCCCATCACGAATAGGCAAAATGACGTTTTCCACTCGTGGGTCAATTGCTATTTTTTTATTGAAGTCATAAAGTTGTTGTGTTTTTTTGTCTTTTTTTGCGTCTAAGATTTTACCACTCCATAGCACATTGTCAGCTAAAATAAGTGCTCCCTTGTTGCATTTATTGATAACCATATCAAAATATTGGCTATACGCTTCTTTATCAGCATCGATAAATACTAAGTCAAACGTATAGTCGAGTTTTAGAATAATGTCTTTTGCGTCTCCAGTTTTTAATTCTATTTTATCTTTATATTGACTTTCTTCAAAAAAAGTCTTTGAAAGGTGACTATGTTCTTCATCATATTCTATAGTGATCAGTTTGCCATCAGATGTTAACCCTTCTGCAAGACATATGGCAGAATATCCAGTAAATGTGCCTATTTCTAAGATGTATTTTGGTGACTTTATTTTACTGATCATGCTAAGTAGACTACCTTGCAACTGTCCTGACAACATTCTCGGTGCAGTCGTTGAGAGATGGGTTTGTCTTTCTATTTTGTCCAATAAAGGATCATTTAATGTAGAATGTGAAGCACAATATTCGTTCAATAGGCTAAGGATGTCTTGCATGATCTAGATCGTTGTTGTGTTAAATTTTTTGTGGAGATATGGATACAACATGACAGAAAGTAATATGATTCCTCCGCCAAGATAGAAAAGTGGCGAAAGTTCTTTGTGGTCATTGAGTATAAAAATCGCCATGAGAATACCATACACAGGTTCGAGATTGATGACGAGATTTACAGCAAATGCGGAGAGATGATGCAAAGATTTTAAGGTCAATACTTGTGCCAACGTCGTACACAATAATGCTAGAATTATTAAGTAGACCCAATCTGATGTATTTGGTGGTAAAAATGTATCCGCCTTATATCCGAATATCCACATTATGCCTAGCAGAAGCGTTATCATCATCCATGCACTGCTCAATTCTATAAATGAAATACTGTAAGGATCGGCACCTTTTATGTTGACTTTATTGAGACTTGAGAATATGGCAGCGAGCAATGCTGCAGCAAGACCTACCCACACTCCATTAATGTATGTTGTATTGATATTGTTAACAATGAGCAACATACCAGGAATGACAGAAGCTGCTAGTATAAGTTCAAGTTTATTGACTTTAGTTCTAAAAAAGATAGGTTCTATGAGCGAAGTAAATAACGAAGTAGTGCTCATACAAACAAGAGCAATAGATGCATTTGACAATTTAATAGCGCCATAAAAACAGATCCAGTGTAGCCCGATGAGTATTCCTATTATTATATAAGTTCGTATTTGTTTCTTAGGAATCTGAATCAATGATTTGCCAAACTGTATAAAAAATAACAGACTTACAGAAGTTATTAATACTCTCCACCACACCAATACGACAGCTGGTAATTGAATCAAATCACCCAATATGGCCGTAAAACCAAATAGAATGACAGCAATATGGATCTGAATATATGCTGTCTGATTTTGTGTCAACGGCATTTATAGGAATGGGTTTCTATGTGAGATAACTTATAATTTTAGAATAATTATTTTACTTTGATTGGTCTATGGAATCGTACACGACAACTTTAGACCATAGATGTTTGCATTTATCTATGAAGTCGAGATGTATCGGGTCTACTTGGTATTTTTGTTCATCTTCAGCATTAGCAAAAATAGTCAGCCAAGAAATGGCATAAGAACCATCTATAACTTCCCTGCTTGTTCCCGCAGGTACACCAAGATGGTAAGATTTGAGACTACTTGCTTTACTAAGTTCGTTCAGACCTTTTACAAGTTCGTTCAAATCTTCTTTACTATCAGGGTTTTTAAGCCAAAAATAGACATGATGGACAAAGATATTTGTCATCTTTTTTTCAACCAAAAGATTTGTTGCCTTCCAACCTAAAGGTAATATTAAAGATGAAAGGCCTAGTTTGCTGAAAAAACGTCTGTTCATGATTATAAAAGTTAATAGAAATGATTTAATAAAAGATTATTTTGAATACCAATAATTGCTTTGCACTCAATCTGAAGGCCAAAAGTACAATTAAATCAGAAATTTCGAAAACAAAACATATTTGAGATAATTTGAAAAAGACAAAGAGTGTTGAATTTCCACTTAATATTATAAGGCGTATAGTACAATATTATAATAATGTATAATTGTAAGGTTCAAATATTATATGAAAAGAATGGATAGTTCTAAATTCAAATTTTTAAAAGAAGAAAGAGCTCTTGAGAAATCTGCATCTATTTTAAATTATGTGCTAATAGAATGAAATAAGTTAGTACCATTTTGGCCATATTTTTATCACCAGAACGTCAAAAATATATTTACAGTCTATGTTGTTCTGATACCTTTGACAAAATAGTACTCGGTGAAAAAGTTATTTTAATTAGATTGGTTCTAAATAAAATAAAACTAAAGATTGACATTGTCAAAAAGTGATTAAAAGTGTAAACCTTATTTATATTTGTGCAATTTTAATGATATTTTTAGAATCAAATCAATTTTATAATCGAAATGATAAAACTGAAATTTACATTTTGTCTTGTTTTATTGGCTTCAATGCTTTCAGCTCAAGGCCAAGGATCGGGCAGTAATATGTTGTTATACAGTGTGATAGCAGTGTGTGCTATCTTAGTGATTTGGGCTATGCTAGGTCTAGCTAGCAATCTCATGAAAATAGAAGCAGGCAAACATGGTCTTGATCCCGAAAAGGAAAATTATGGTGTTTTTCCTGGCCTAACTGATTTGTTCAAAGCAAAAAGACCATCTTACGCTGTAGGAGGGACGTTTCATAAATTTGATAAAGGATTCGACATTAATCTAGAAGGTAAAGCAAATGGTCCAATAGAAGAATCAAATGTAACAAGATTTGCAATCAAACCTACTGATTTTAATGGCATGTCACCAATACCAAAGGTAACTGTAGAAGTAGGTGACGAAGTAAAAGCTGGCGATGTAGTTTTTTTTGATAAAAAAAGACCTGAGATCAATTATGTTTCTCCTGTAAGTGGCGAAGTGGTTGCAGTAAATAGAGGTGAAAAAAGATCTATTGCTGAGGTAGTAGTGCTCGCAGATAAAAATATTGTATATAAAAAATTCGAAACACCAGACATCGATACTGTTGACAGAAGTGCTTTGGTCAGTTTTCTTTCTGAAAGTGGCGTGTGGCCATTGATTAATGAAAGGCCATTTGATCTTGTCCCGGCTTTAGATGTTGTACCTGTCAATATATTTATAAGCACATTTGATACTGCACCATTGGCTCCTAATTCGGATTTAGTCATTGTTGGAAATGAATCAGCTTTCCAAAAAGGTATTGATGTTTTAACTAAGTTAACAAGTGGGTCTGTGCACCTAGGTTTGGACGCTAGGGGAGAACACGCACCTTCAAATGCATTTGTAAATGCTGAAAATGTAAAGAAACATTGGTTTTCTGGTCCGCATCCAGCAGGAAATGTAGGAATTCAAATCCACCATACTGCACCAATCAAAGGAAATGACAAAGTTTGGACACTTGGTGTTCAAGATGTTATTACTTTAGGTAATCTTTTCTTATTTGGTGAATTCCATGCAGAGAGAATAGTTGCTTTAACAGGTGGAGAGTTACATACACCAAAATATGTAAAAACATACCAAGGGGCAAGTGTAGCTGACCTGTTAAAAGGTAATAAAATAGAAGGCGAAAATAGAGTTATATCTGGAGATGTTCTATCAGGAACTGAGATTGGCGCTGAATCATTTTTAAGCTTTAAGGATGACCAGTTGACAGTAATTAAAGAAGGCAATGATTATGAACTATTCGGATGGTTATTGCCACTATCTCCGCGTCCTAGTATTTCGGGTACTATTCCATCATTTGGGAAAGACCATGAATACGAAGCAAATACAAATACACATGGTGAGAAAAGAGCTTTTGTTGTCACAGGACAGTATGAATCTGTTTTACCAATGGATATCTATCCACAACACCTTATGAAAGCTATCATCACCAATGACTTCGAGAAAATGGAAGGATTAGGTATCACTGAGTTGACAGAAGAAGACCTAGCACTTTGTGAATTTGTGTGTACATCCAAAAATCCACTTCAATCAATCCTCCGTCAAGGATTAAATGCAGTGCAAGAACAATCATAAAATAATAACGACAAACGAATATATTATTAAATGGCTTTAGTAGATTTTTTTAAAAAAATAGAACCGGACAAGAAAAAAAGTCCATTGCTGCATACAGCATATGATGCTTTTTTTACGTTTGCTTTTGCTCCTAATACTGTAACCAAAGGTGGAGTTCATATCCGTGACGGTATGGATTTAAAAAGGCTAATGGTGACCGTGGTAATTTCCATGCAATTATGTTATTTATTCGGAACATACAATATTGGACATCAACACTTTGTAGCAGCGGGTCAATACCTTGGTTTCCTAGAAGGATTCCATTTGAAACTTGCTCACGGTTTGATCCAATTGCTTCCAATCTTTATTGTAGCTCACGTAGTTGGACTTGGTATTGAATTTTATTTTGCTGCCAAAAAAGGGCACGCTGTGGAAGAAGGTTTCCTAGTTTCTGGTGCTTTGATTCCTTTGATAATGCCACCTGATATTCCATTGTGGATTCTTGCTGTTTCAGTAGCTTTTGCAGTTGTCATAGGCAAAGAAGCGTTTGGAGGTACAGGTATGAACATTTGGAATGTAGCCTTGTTAGCAAGGGTATTTGTATTCTTTGCATATCCACTTACTATCGCTGGAGATGAAGTGTGGGTTTCAGGTTTTGAAAAGGCAGCACCTGGGGCTATGGCCGAATATGGATGGTTTCACACTGGGTTTTTTAATTCTCTCTTTGACTGGCTTGGTTTAGATACATTTAGAGCGGGAACAGTTGTAATAGATGGTTATTCAGGAGCGACACCTTTGGCATTAGCCTATCAAGGAGGTTGGGAAAAAGTAACCACTGTATACTCGGAAGGGCAAATGATATGGGGAAGTATCCCTGGATCGATAGGAGAGACAAATAAGATTTTCATAGTGTTAGGAGCTTTAATATTAATTGGTACTAAAGTGGCAAGTTGGAGAATTATGGTAGGTATGGTTGTAGGTTTGATAGGTACAACATGGTTATTGAATGCTTTAGGAACTACGCCATTTATGACAGTGACTTGGACACAGCACATGATGATGGGTTCATTCTTATTTGCAATGGCATTTATGGCCACTGACCCTGTGACAGCAGCAAGCACAAACACAGGAAAATGGATATATGGTATCTTAATAGGTTTTATAGGTATTTTGATCAGAGTAATGAATCCAGCATATCCAGAAGGGTGGATGTTGGCAATATTATTCCTTAATACCTTTGCGCCTACTATAGACTACTTTGTAATTGATTCAAATATTAAAAAAAGATTGAGCCGTGCATAGTACAAGTTACGTTATAAAATTTACATTGATCATGACCATCGTGGTTGCCTTTGTTTTGGCATTGATGGTTTCAGGTCTGAAAGCCAAGCATAGTGAAAACGAAGCTGTCTACAACAAAAAGGCAATTTTATCTGCTATCGCTACCCAATTAGGTAAAGATGTGGCTGGAATGAAAAATAGTGAAGTTCAGGAGATTTTTGCTTCGCAAATAGAACAAAAGGTTCTTAACATGCAGGGAGAAGAACTCACGACTGATCAAATCAAAGCCGCAACAGGTGGATTGTCGACTAATGCTTCCAATTTAGATCTTGGCAAAGAAATGAAGAAGGAAGAGAAAGATAGAATTTTACCATTGTATATATTTACTGCTGCGGATAAAAAGCAGTATAACATCGTCGCTGTCAGGGGTAAAGGGCTATGGGATGAAATATGGGGTATCATTGCATTAGAATCAGATTGGACCACTATCGCTGGCGCTGCCTTTGACCACAAAGGTGAAACTCCTGGTCTAGGGGCTGAAATTAAGGACAATCAATCTTGGGTAAACCAATTTACAGGTAAAAAAATCTTTAATGCAGGTGGTGATTTTACTTCCATAAGAATAATGAAAAGTGGTGCAAAAGATAAGACATATCAGGTTGATGGTATTTCAGGTGCAACAATCACAGCAAATGGTGTGGATGAAATGATGATGAGATGTCTGAAATATTACGAACCTTACATTCTTAAAAACAAAAAGTCATAAACTTTAAATAATTTATATCATGGCAGAAGTTAAAGTTTTAGAAAAACAGGAGTCAGCGTTCTCTTTTGGAAAAGAAGAAAGAAAGTTGCTGACAGATCCTTTGAATGATAATAATCCGATTACAGTACAAGTATTAGGTGTATGTTCTGCACTGGCGGTAACAACACTTGTAACTAAAGCCCTTGTAATGGGTATCGCGGTGACGCTAGTTGTGGGTTTTTCTAACTTATTCACGTCAATGCTGCGAAACTATATTCCAAAACAAGTGCGTATGATAGTACAACTTGTGATTGTAGCTTTTTTGGTAACAGTTGTTGAGCTAGGCCTTAAAGCATTGGATTATCCAATATATAAAGAATTGTCTGTATTTATTGGTTTGATCATTACCAACTGTATCGTGATGGGACGTCTCGAAGCCTATGCAATGGCAAACAAACCTTGGAAGTCATTTTTGGACGGAATTGGAAATGGACTTGGATATGCAATTATTCTCATTTTGATAGCTTCTATTAGAGAGTTATTTGGTAAAGGGGCTTTGGCGGGAATTAAAATCATAGGCCCAACTTCTGAGTACGCGATCAATACTAGTCAATCTTGGTTGTTAAGTTGGTATGCTCCAAATAACTTGATGGTATTATTCCCATCAGCAATGTTTGTGATTGGCGTGATAGTTTGGGTTCATAGAGCTTACAATAAAAAATTAGTAGACATATCTTAATCTTACACATTTAAATAAGAAATTGAAATGGGGGACTTAATAAATATATTTATAAAATCAGCATTCATTGAAAATTTGGCTTTGTCATATTTTCTTGGTATGTGTTCTTATCTTGCTGTGTCGAAAAGTGTAAAAACAGCTTTCGGCTTAGGTATAGCTGTAATTTTTGTATTGGGAATAACAATGCCTATAAACTGGCTTATAAATACTAAAATCCTTGATGGTGGCATCATGGGAATGGATCTTACTTTTTTAAGATTTATTCTTTTCATTGCTGTAATTGCATCTATGGTCCAATTGGTAGAAATGGTAGTGGAGAAATTATCCCCATCACTTTATAATGCATTGGGAATATTTTTGCCGCTTATTACAGTAAACTGTGCTATTCTTGGGGGATCATTATTTATGGTTTCAAAAGAGTATGATTTTGGTCAATCCGTTGCCTTTGGTTTAGGTGGTGGGTTTGGTTGGTTTCTCGCTATAGTAGCTATTGCTGCTATTAGAGAGAGAATGCAATATTCTGCAGTTCCTGCTCCATTAAGAGGTTTAGGTATGGCTTTTTTGCTTACGGGAATGATGGGTATGGCCTTTATGGGATTGATGGGAATCGATCCAGCAGCATTTTAATTAAAAAATAAAATCAATAGCAATATGTTATTTATTGGCTTAGCAGTTATAGTTTTTTCTTTGATCATCTTAGGACTTTCCTACATGCTTATTTATGCTAGGAAAAAGTTAGTGCCACAAGGAGATGTAAAACTAATTATCAATGGTGATGAGGAAAACCCAATTTTAGTACAACCAGGATCTTCACTTTTAACGACTTTAGGAGAGCGTAACATATTTTTACCGTCGGCTTGTGGTGGTGGTGGTACTTGTGCCATGTGTGAGTGTCATGTGTATTCTGGTGGGGGCGATGTCTTGCCTACAGAAATGAATCACCTTACGCGTAAAGAAGCCGCGGAAGGTATGCGGCTTGCTTGCCAGGTAAAGGTTAGAGAAAATATGAATATCGGTATTCCGGAAGAAATATTTGGTATCAAAAAATGGGAATGTGAAGTTGTTTCCAATTATAATGTGGCCACCTTTATTAAGGAATTTATTGTAAAGCTTCCTGAAGGTGAAAGTCTTGATTTTCAAGCTGGGGGATATATTCAAGTTGATGTGCCACCAGTTACTGTTGACTTTAAGGATATGGATATTACAGCTCATCCAAAATACCATGATACGCCAGATAAGTTTCAAGCAGATTGGGATCAGAATAAAATGTGGGATCTAAAAATGGTTAATGATGAAACCATTTTCAGAGCTTATTCAATGTCAAATCACCCTGCAGAAGGTAATATTGTTTCATTGACTATTAGGATAGCTACTCCACCATTCAAATTTAAGTTTGGTGCAGATGGCAAAAGACAGTGGGATGGCTATGAACCTGTAAATCCAGGTATATGCTCTTCTTATGTGTTTTCAAGAAAACCTGGTGACAAAGTGACTATTTCAGGGCCATATGGTGAGTTCTTTATTAAGCCAACTCAAGCCGAAATGTTATATATAGGTGGTGGAGCTGGTATGGCACCAATGAGATCTCATTTATATCACCTATTTCTTACCTTAAAAACCGGTAGAAAAGTAACTTTCTTTTATGGTGGTAGAACTAAAAAAGAGCTCTTCTATGTGGAGGAATTTAGAGAAATAGAGAAGCAATTTCCTAACTTTAGATTTGCAGTAGCACTAGATAATCCACTTCCTGAAGACAATTGGACACTTAAAAAGGATCTTAATGACCCTGAAGGTGACGGATTTAAAGGCTTTGTGCACAATGTTGTTATTGAACAATATCTAAGCAAGCACCCAGCACCTGAGGAGATAGAAGTGTATTTCTGTGGTCCACCTATGATGAACCAATCAGTGATCAAGATGGCAGACGATTGGGGAATTCCTGAGGAAAATGTAGCATTTGATGATTTTGGGGGATAATTGATTATCCTGATAAATAAGTTTAATAAGGGAGTCAGAAATGATTCCCTTTTTTATTAGTCTTGTAATTTATTTTTGCAAATGATGAAATCTTATTGGACTTGTAAACTTGTTTGCAAGAAATGGCTTTATTGATATTTTATTGAATTATTATTAGTTATGATTTTAGCAGGTTTTGCGATTGATTGGACATTATTAGGTACCATATTTTTTGGTGCTGTTTGTGGGTACGTCGCAAGTAGAATTTTAGGCGGGGAAGGTTTTGGTTTTTTGGGCAATATTTCAGTTGGTATTATAGGTGGATTCATAGGTACATGGGTAGTAAAGATTGCCAAAGTACCCATGCTAGATGGATTTTTTGGCAATCTAATTACATCTGTTGGTGGTGCCATTATTTTGATCTTTTTTATTGAAGTTATAAAATACTTACAACGAACTAATAAATCAAAATCAAGATCAAAGCGATAATTTTGACTTTTTATGATGTCTAACTTGTGGGCTTATCCGATGGAGGTAGACTAGCATGAAATTCATTTCTGATTCTTTCGCAATATTTGTCCAAAAGATTTAATATCTTGTTTCTATCTTTTCCTTGAAGTATTAGTCCTATATGATGTTTTTTATTCATTCGCCAGACAATTTCCTTATCTTCAAAGGTTGAATTATCAGGGTGTTCATATTTGGATAACGACACTATTATTCCTGCGTGATCTTGTCTTACTTTGGGCAACTTATACTTTTTACCACTAAAAACAGCAGCTTCTATTTTTGCCCATTCTGACCATAAGTTGATGCCTGATGCAAATTGGACCATTTCTGCAAGATTTGCGCCACCTACTCGAGATGCAGTTTCTAGGAAATAATATTTACCATCTTCATTACATTTAATAAATTCGCTGTGGGATGCGCTGTATTGCATTCCAAATGCTTTCATGACATCTACATTCAATTTTTGTAAAGCTACATCTTCTGGACTTCCTATTTCGATTGTATGGGACCTGAATATCCCACCACCATGTGCAACTTCAAAAGGTGTATCCAAATATTGGCTTACTCTAGAAAATATTACTTTACCTTCATAGGTTAATGAGTCTACATGATAAACTGCACCAGGTGCAAATCTTTCTAGAAGATATTCATGTCTTTCGCCACCCAGTTTATTGAGTACTTCCCAAAGATGGTCTTTATTGTAAATTTTTGTTATTCCAGTTGCAGAAGCTTGCATTCTTGGTTTGACAAGCCATGGTGCAGGGACGGAATCTGCAAAATGATTGATATCTGCATCATGAAAAAGAGCGGTAAATTGTGGTACAGGTACTCCCTCTGTTTGCGCTTTAATACGCATAGCTAGCTTGTCTCTAAAATACCTAGCAGTAGTCTCTCCCATACCAGGAATTCTAAAATACTCTCGAAGAAACGCCACATGTTCAACGTCAAAATCATCAAGGGCTACAAAAACATCGAATTTAGTGGTTCTCATTTTATGTGCCAATCCCCCAATCAGATGTTCTTCAGGCCAATGTCCTTTTTCGTCTTCCACCATATAAAAAGTTTCATCGATGCTTTCCCAAGGCCATGCTTCGTACTCCAGTTTTTTGGATGTTAGTAAAAATACATTGTGGCCATCTTCTTTAGCGCCGCGCATGAAGTCTTCGCCTTTAAAATAGCGAGATATGCATAAGATATTTAATGGATTCGTTGACATGATTCTTATTATTTGTGTCAAATATAAGAATATGTTTTAAATTCCAAAGTTTGGATTATTAAATTTTATATTTCTTTACTGGGACAGTACTTTTTTGATGTCACATTTTCATAGTGAAAGGAATATATTCCACTAAATCATTTATAAAATGCGCCAATTAGTATCTCAAATTATTGTTTACTGTCAGAAATATTTGAGAAAACTAGATAAATTCAATAGTAAAAGGAGTCAGAATTTATTTTTCCACATCATACTTTCTACAGGCTTGTCTGTACGTTGATTGTATTTCGCATTAGATTTTTTATTATAATAATTTTTAATATCTCCATCCACTTTGAAATAAATAAGTTGTCCCACAGGCATTCCTGCATAAACGCGAACAGGTTGTACACAAGATATCTCTAGTGTCCAGGTATTGCAAAATCCAACGTCACCCTTACCCGCAGTAGCATGAATGTCTATGCCAAGTCGGCCAATACTAGATTTACCTTCTAGAAAAGGTACAGTGTGATGAGTTTCCGTATATTCTTCTGTGACACCTAGGTAAAGTGTACCAGGCATTAATACAAATCCGTCAGGACCGATTTCAAAATGACGTATAGTGTTATGCTTCTTAGCGTCGAGTTCGTGGTTTTCATATACGGCAAGCCATTTTCCCAAATGTACATCGTAAGAGTTAGTTCCTAAACAATTAGGTCTATATGGATCAATTACGATATTGCCATCTTCAATGCTTTTTAGAATTTCGACGTCCGTGAGTATCATCTTTTTGAAAATTTGTGCGAAGATAATATTTTTTTAGGAAATCAGCTATGTAACTTCTGTGACAAATAAGGAACTTAATAACCTGTACCTTTGTCTTACAATTGTAATTCAATAATCAAATCAAATTAAAATGAAATACTCAGAAATTATTAATAGTGAAACGCCAACATTAGTCGATTTTACTGCTACTTGGTGTGGTCCGTGTAAAGCTATGGCACCTGTGTTGGAGCAATTGGCAGCAAAAGTTGGTGAAAAAGCCAGAATTATAAAGATAGATGTTGACAAAAATCAGTCATTGTCTCAGGAGTTAAAGATTCAAGGCGTGCCAACATTTATCTTATATAAAAAAGGAGAAATAGTCTGGAGACAATCAGGAATGCAGTCACTGACATATCTTGAGTCGTTGATTGAAAAGGCGCAGTAAGAATCAAATTGCTAACTTTTAGAAAGGTTAAGAAGTTGATGGCATTAGATTTTATTTATTTTTTATCGCTGGCAAAATGATTTCTCAAAAACTCTCCACAACTTACTACCTTAATTTCAAAAAAGTAAAAGTCGTCTTTATCTTCTGTCACAATATAGGTACAACTTAAAGCCAAAGCAGAATAGTATTGCATTCCATCTTCCACGTTGTGGATAGAAGCATTATTTAGTGCTTGCCTTACAGTTTTATCGTCCACTGTGGTTACTTTGATGTGTTCCAACAGTAATTTGAGTTTCTTTTTTGCTAGTGAAGTGCCGCTTTTTTTCTCAGCAAAATAGAAAGCAATGGCTAGGCAAACAGGTGACGTAAAAAGATTAAAATCATTTCTATCAGCGAAACTCAACACCCTAGCTGCGTCTGAAAACAATGGATATTCCTTGTTCATAACTGCTACCAATACATTGGCATCAATAAAAACTCGATTCATGACTTTGGATTATTTAGACTTTTTTGAGTCAAAATACTCACTGCGAAGTTTTTTGGAAGACTTAGGTTTTGTTTTGTATTCTGCTTGCCCTTCTGCAGCCATCATCACCCAATCAGAGATAGGTAAATCTTCTAAATTTGGGTAGGGCTTATCAGAAAGCTTACGATAAAGAAACTCCGTAAGGCGAGATAAGCTAATATTGTTTTTCTCAGCAAAAAGTTTTGCTTGATTGATGACATCATTGTCTAGTGAAAGGGTAAGTTTAGTATCCATTTCTTATTGTTTACGTAAAGGTATTTGTTTTTATACGTAAACAATGTTTTGATTTCAAAAGTTCAAAGTAATATTATTTTTTTAAGGTTTGGACTTGGGAGAAGGTTTTATTTTATAATTATTAAAAGCACTAGCAGCTGAAGAATTTCCAGAAGAGTATGAAGCAACTATAATACCCAAACCAACAATCAAACCAATATTCGTTATAGCCCCTTTATCCCAAGCAAAAACGCTAATAAAAATCATAAGAAATAGGCCTATTAAGACTCCAATCAATTTTGGTAATCCCGATTCATAGGCTTCTACTTGATTGATATGATATTCTTTTTTGACATTACAATGTGTACATCTTTTTTCAAAATATTCCCCAATATCATCTGAAAGATAATTTCTACCCATAGCCTTTTCTCCAATGAAAAATGGTTTTTGACAATTTTTGCAATTAATTTGTAATTTCATATTCTTCTTATGTTATAAAATTTTCTTATATCTAATTGACTATCATATTTTATTTCCAATAAAATAGAATCGGAAAGAACTCCGTTATTGTCTAGAATCTCAATTACATTTTTTCTACACAAACCACAAGTTAAAATATCATATAATTTTAGTAATGGGCCTTTACAGTCCTTTGTGTTATTAAATTGATAAATGTCTAAGAGAATAAATGTTAGACGATGAATAGAATGTTGATTTTTACATTTATCTATAATTCCATTTAAAAATACACAATCTCCATCTTCATAATTTGACATCAATAAATATAGGTATTCAAGTGATTTATCTAATTGATCAATTTTTGTAAATAAAAGTTCTCTTAATTCTTTTGATTTGAAAAATTTTAATGATTCGTAGGCTAAATCCAAGAAATATGTATTTTTATATTTTTTTGTATATATTACACTTAATAAATACTTGATGTCTAAAGGAAACTTCCTTTCTCTGAAAAATTTCAAATAGCCTTCTTTTAAACTAATGCTTTTTTCATTTATAAAGTCTTTTGCAAGATTTAAGACTTCTATGTCCGAAAGCTCATTTGCTCTTTCTGCTGAAATTATCATAAACTTATTTTCCTTAATTCTCTGAGAAATTAATTGGTAGGAATATTTTTTTATTTTTCTTCTTTTGAATATTGTTAGCCCATTATGGGTAATTGACTCATAATATTTCCTTACAGACTCATTATTTTTTGAATTTTTCTCTAATAGTTCAAAAACATTTATCCCCTTGTTTTTCCTTTGAAACTCTTCTATTTTCCAACCGCTCGCTAATGTACCTTCATTTTTTAATAGATGCTTTCCAATTACATTGGCGATTAGCATAATTCCTTCGATACCAAATACTTTTAATATTTGATCTTCACCACAAAACTCATTATGAATTGCAGGACTCATAGTAAATCTGTTTCTAAGTATTTCCCTTACTGAAATATTTCCCTTTCCGTTAGCATAAAAAAGAACGGCTAAATCATACATTTGATCTAGGTTGTAGAAGTCATCATTTTCAATTACAAATCTATCAAGAATCATTTTTTGAAGATCATTTGAATCTTTGGTACGTTTGATAAATTGATGCATGTAAAAGGCGCGACTACCTTCACATTGTCTATCGTAAGCATAATTGGTAATCGCAGCTTTATAAATTTCTCTTTTGAAATTTATATTTGGATACGTCTTTTGAATAATAAATGCCTTGCTCGTTCCGCATTTGATTGAATTCCAAAATTCTTTCTTTATTTCAATTAGTGTGCTCATTTACAACATTGATCCATTCAAGGTAATTGAAAATATTTTGCTTTGGTGTAAAATTACAATATTTTCTTTCATCTTCTGTCATTATTTTACTCGATCACAGCTCAGCAGATCACAAAATCACTCCAAAACATACTCCACACTCTCCACCCAATGCACCGCTTTCCGACCAGCAAAATCTTGAATCTGGTGACGACAAGAGAAGCCATTGGCAACAACCAATGTGTTTTTGTCTGTCTTGTTGATAGCAGGAATTAAAACGAGCTCTAAGATTTTTTTGGATACTTCATAATGTTCTGATTCGTAGCCGAAGGAGCCTGCCATACCACAACAGCCACTATCAGGTTCTTGACAATTTGTAGATGCAGCTTTAAAGATAGATTTCATACCATTGGTACCAAAGGATGCTTTCTGATGACAATGCCCATGCAGTAGAATGTCGTTTGATTTGGCTACAAATTTGCCTTGAAGTTGTCCTGAAGATAAGGCATCAGCCAAGAAAACATCGATAGCCATTACATTCGATTTGAGTGCGTTAGCTAGATTTAAATCTTCGATCAGATCAGGAAGATCGTCTATAAGTGCGGACGTACACGAAGGCTCGCAAACTACTATTTTTATACCTTGATTGAAGTATGGCATTAGTTTTTCGGCTACTTGGGTTCCATCAGTCTTCGCTTCTTTCAGGAAGCCATTCGATATCCTTGGACGCTGACAGCAACCTAGAGAGGCTAGTAAAACATCATAGCCACAATCGATGAGCAATTTGATGGCTGATTTTCCTACTTGCGGCTCGTGATAATTGATGTAAGTATCAGCAAATAGCGCTACTTTATTTTTGCTTCCATTAGACTTATAATTATTTTTGTACCATGTCTCTAATGATTCATTTGCATAAGAAGGTAGCGTACGACGACGATCTATTTTCAGTAATTTTTCGGCAGTATATTTGAAGATGGAAGTTCCTTGTACAAAATTGACAAAAGGTGCTTTCCATCCTGCTAATTTAGGCACCATATTGACATTGGCACAAATGGCTTTTTCTCTGAAAGTGATGTTGCCTTCATCATATTTTTTTTGGAGTACCTCACTTTTGAGTTTGGCCATATCGACATTAGATGGACACTCTGATTTACAGGCTTTGCAGGAAAGACAAAGGTCAAGTGTTTCCAATACTTTCGGGTCTGTGAGTCCATCAAAACCCAACTGACCTG
>JBGSOH010000668.1:0-4148 GCA_041739205.1 Saprospiraceae bacterium | reverse complement strand
CCAAGCTTTGCAAGGACGCAAAGATTAACGATGGTAAGTATTAGCTAAGCTTAACGTTTAAATCTTTACAAACTTTACATGCTCTAACTTATTGTTAGCTAGCGTGATTTTAAGTAAGTAAATACCGTTAGGTAATGCATTAATCTCAACAATTCCATAGTTTATATTTGTATTACTTTGAACAACTCGTCCACTGATATTTATAAAATCCAATGACTTTATGTCGTTTTCGCTTTGTATTGTTATAGCATCAAAACTTGGATTTGGATAGACTTTTGTTGCGCTATTTTGCAGATTAGATGTAGAAGATATCAAACAATCTACCACTTCTTCATCTTTGTAAACCAAACTGCCTGCTTTGTAAAAGCATCTTGTATAACGGAAGTAATTAGGATCTAATAATGAACAAGATTGTGACTGAGAAAACATATTTCCAAAAGTTCCTAACCCTTCTGTAATCGTCCACCAAGATCCTGCATTAGGGATTTCGGGTTCGTCATCATCAGCACAGTAATATTTTAATTGAATACGCTGACTGCCATCTGCCATACTGATGGTATCCCGAGCAGCAATAACAAGTGGAGACCCTCCAAATGAAGCGTCATTCATATCCAAAGTATCACCTACATTTAGCTCAAAGTCTGCTAATAAAATATCGTCAGTACCATGCCGAAAATATACTTTATCACCTTCTTGTCTGTAATATTCATTGGTAGATTTTATATTCCCAGGATTGGCAATCGTGCGATAAACCATTTCTCTATACGGAATACCATCTATCAAAGTTTCTGTTTCTGCAAAAGAGTACACCCTGATTTCTTTGAATAAAACGATCTGATCAACATAATCTACTACCCATTCGTTTTGGGTATCAACGGTAGGGAAATTCTGTGCGAAAATACTCGAACTGGCAAGGCCAATAAAAAGCAAAATGGTTAAGAGTTTTGTGTTAAATGTTTTCATAATGGTAAATTTTATATGAATGATTTTTTTTGAATGATCGCCACAAGGTTTTCAATATCTCATTTTTCAAACTTCAAATCAAATTTACTCATTATTTGGTTACGAAGATTAAAACATCATTTTAATTTGACTTTTTGTCTTCTTTGAGACATCATTAAGGCATTAAAGCCGCAAGAGGTTTTGGTGCCACTTCTTTGTAAGCACAAATTAATGCATCTTCTAGCAATTCTAATGCTACATGTTGTAATTCAAAAAATGTCCATCCTTGAGCGCCCCATTTGTTTGGTACTGAATAAACAGCATTATTGGACATGCTTGAAAAGGATGATTGATCTTCTAATGATAATTTCAAACAAGCTTTTTGATCTTTTTCAGCATAGGTAGCAAATATTTTTTTCTTTACCCGAAAGGATGTCTTTTCGAAATGTGGCTCTTCTGTTGCTTCGGGAAAGGACAAACATATTTCTTGCAATTGTTCAAAACTTATCATGGTATTAGATTTTGTTACAAAATTAATCTTTTGCCTTGATTTTGCATCTCTTCTTCAGGTAATATCTCGCAATTATCCCATATACCAGTCAATAATGTCTGAGCGTATGTGGCAGGCAGTCCGTTTTGAATCATCAAAACATTTGCTTGTTCAAAATCATATTGCAAACGATGAAATTCATAAGTCAATTCATCATTAGCAGCATTTAATAACAAATACCAAACATCGGTTGTACCATCATTGGCGGGCATACCTATCACACCTGCATTGAGCCAAAGTAATACATCTTTTTGATCCGCAAAAGGAATACCAGCATGACCTGCCAAAATGATATCCGAATGGCTCAAATTTATATTTCTCTCTTTTATTTCCCATGATGATGATTTGAATATAAACTCAGAGATGTGTTCTTCTGATCCGTGCACTACCCTAACCTTCTTATTGGCATAATAAAAAGATATAAAATTGGGCAGTTTATCAAGATATTGTATGTTTCTCGAAGTCATATTTTTTTTGACAAATGGAAACCATTGTCTTGAAAAAGTATCGCATCGTCCACCTTCTGCAAAATTGCATCCACAATCATCCACTTCGTCAATAATATTCTGCTCTACATTGCCACGGATAGCATGGATGCCCCATTCTTCTATCAAATCAAGACACTCCGATGGTTGAGCACAGTAGCCAGCAATATCCCCGGTACATATGATATTGGAAGGTAAAATGCCTAAATCTAAAGCCACTTTTTGCATGGCTTGTAATGCTTGAAGATTAGAATAAACACCACCAAAAACTAGCACTTGTCCTAGTAATTGACCTATATCTTGACTATTTTGCAACATATTTTTTTATCCAATAAGGTATTAAAAACAATAAAAAACAACTAACCGTGCCAAAAAGATTTACACTCAATAAATCTGCATATTTACCTGTAGTACAAAGCATAAACGCTGGCACTTTGATAAAAATAAAAAGTAAACCAAACAAAATCCCTGCTAAAATAGACGCATAAAACGAAATTTTCGGAGCATCAAGATTCCAAAAGATAAATACAGGTGCTAATCCCAAAACCATGGTACCACTAATCGTCGTTGCAGATAAAATGGCGGGGCCAAAAAAGACAGGAATCGTACCTAACACCGTAACAATCGCCATCGTCCACCTTGCACTAGATATGGTGAGATTTTTGCCTTTCAATAAATCTAGGTGTACTAATTTTGCGGTAGAAGTCAAGGTAGAATCTATAGTAGAAGCTGCGGAAGTCATCATAATGGCATTCATCATTAACATCATCGGCAATCCAAAAACCCTAGCAACTTCTAAGGCTACAGGCGATCCAATTCCATTGACAGAAGCATAGACGCCTACAAAACTGAAAAGGATGATGCAAAAAACACCAATAACCGTTGCCCACAGAAATGATCTTAAAGTAGTTTTTGGATCTGCCATAAAACCACGGTCCGTCATAATAGGATCGTGAAATGGATAACTCAAAACTTGTATCAATGCTACAAAAAACAAGTTAAGTCCTTGACTCATCGCCCATTCACCACTTGTCAAAATCTTAGTAAATCCGCCTTCAGATTTTGGAATTATCAATCCTAAAATAATGATCAAAAGCAAAGTAAAGAGAACCATTTGAATTAAGTCCGTAAAAATAGACGTACGCATGCCACCTTTGATCGTGTAAAGCAATGTTAATAACGTAAAAACAACCAAAGCTGCATAGTACTCAAGTGTACCCCAAGCACCAAAATAACTTCCGACAACCATAGAGTTAGACCAAATTTCATTAAAAAGTCGAAAAGTGATTAGGATAGTGAATAATGCAACAGCAGCACGTCCATATTTACTGTGTAAAAACTGATGAATACTCTTAAATCCGCCTTTGGTACGCATCCTATAAATAACCAAACCTGCCACAAGAAATGAAAAATAATATCCAGAATAAGCTACTCCTCCGACAATTCCGAACTGAAATCCTAAGTCTGCTGCATTGGTAATTGACTTGGCAAAAAGCCAACAAATAACCAAGCTACTTGTCAATAAGATTGCATTAGGCGCTTTGTTATTGGTACTTCCTTTGAAAAAATCATTCACTTTATTTGACCATGGAGACATCCAATAGAGTATGATATTTATACCTATCAAAATAATCCATTGCCACGTGGTTACATCCATAAAATACTTCTAAATTTACCCATCCTAAATCCTTCCCTTAAAATGGAAGGACTTTTGAATCCCTTTAAAAAGATTTTGTCCTATAATTATAAACCTGTCTATTTCCTAATTACAAATTTTTAATTAGAAATAAAATCATCACTGATCCCACCAAACAGGCGCATTTACACTATTGTTGTTCGTTTTGTCTGCTGCTATTCTGAAGTTTGCATTATTAAGGGCATCTTCGGAAGTAGGATACGGCACTCTAACAGGAAACACACCTTGATTCAAACTAGAAGTGACTGGTTTTAAAGCTGGAAATCCAGTCCTTCTATATTCTATCCATCCTTCATAACCATTAATAATATTGCCCAACCATTTTTGTGTGATGATTTGTTCGATTGGGTTATTGCCATCAATTTTATAACCCACTTTTTCATGGGTCAAATAATTTGCGGGCATCTCCACATTCCAATAACTAAAAGCTTGATTTATGCCAGTTTCATAATATGTTTGGGCATTTCCTGTGATC
>JBGSOH010000642.1:0-2965 GCA_041739205.1 Saprospiraceae bacterium | reverse complement strand
ATAAGTTGCCTACTTTATCTTCCACAATGGACTGGACATTATTTGAGTTCAAACCTTCTTTAGTGGTGAAATGTACCATCGAATTTCCATCATATTTACATGCGCCGTAGCCGTCTCTCCCAAACCAGATATTTCCTTTGGCATCTTCCATGATCACAGTTACCCAGTTTTTAGTATCAGGATTGATATAGGTATCTACTGTTGGGTAAGGAATCTCAAAGTTTTCAAATCGACTGTAGTCAAAGGTACAAACTCCGCCCCAAGTGCCAACCCAAAATGTTCCTTTGCTATCGATCAATAGATTGCTAATCATATTGCTGCGCAATCCGTCTTTTTCTGAGTAGTTTTTAAATGTTTTGCCATCGTATCTCGATATACCTTCACCCGTACCAAACCATAAATGACCAGAATTATCTTCTATGATTTGCACAATTCTATTGCTCGGAAGTCCATCATCCATGGTAAGGTAAACCAATTTATTTCCATCATATTTTGCAGCACCTTCGTCTAAAGTTCCAAACCAAATATTTCCTTTTGAATCTTGAAATGTTTCTACTACATATTCTCCGATTTGTGCAGTGTCTTTCTGTTCAGATGGAAAATTACTTTTTACATTTTCTGGTTGCTGCTCTTGGGATTTGCAGGAAAACGATAAAGTAGTCAGTAATGTGAAGATTAAAATTTTCATTTGGATTTGATTTATAATACGAATCATAACGTTTTCCTAGAACAAAATATTTGGTTTTGTGAAATAATTAAAACCCGATGAATGCTGGCTTTTGTGGAACTACCACCATCAGCGTGGCACGCTTACTCTTTAATATATTCTTCTCCTTCCATGAATGCTTGCCAATATTTCTTTGTCACAATACCAAAATAATATCGACTAGATAAATAAAAATGTACAATTGTTAATGCAATAATAATAGGCTGTCCATTAAAAAAAGGAATAAAAAAACCAAAAGGTCGAATTCCAAAGTTAATACTAAGCAATTTGGGACTAAGAGACCATAAGCCAAAGTATCCAAGCAAAAGTATGAGTCCGAGGCAAAGTGTTCCTAATTGATGATTTTTGAAAACAGTGATAATTGTAATTATTAAAAAGCCAAATCCTAAATAGTGTTTCCAATTTAAAACCATATCTGTAGAAGCTATTGTCACTAAAAGGACTATAGCATAAATTGCTAAAACGACAATAGGAATCAAATCTAATAAATGCTTTTTGGGAACGTTATTCATAAGTAGATATTTTTGCCATTACAACTAACCCCGATTTTCGAAGTTCTGTGACTTCGACACCATTCATTAAGCATTTGCAATGCGCTAAAATGTTTGGTTGATCTAGCAGACCGGTAATGAATTATAAATTTATAAAATATTGGATAGTTGTTGCTAATGAATAATACCACCATCAAAGTACTGAGACCTTCAAAACTTAATTTAATCACTGCATCTCCTTTTTATATGTGCTGTTTGATAAAGTCATACTATCATTCCTTTGATGCCATGTCTATGACTGTTTTCCCATCATACTTCCATAGTCCTTGTGGTCCACCAAACCAAATATTGCCTTCCAAATCTCCAATAATGAATAGGACATCAGAAAACGACTGTCCTTTGTGGTTAAATTCAGTAAAGTGGTGACCATCAAATATGCATAAATTCCCCAAGTTGGCTCCGAGCCAAAGCTTACCACTTTTATCTTCGTATATCGTCCATATTCTCGGATTACAAAGGCCGTCTTTAAGTGAATAAGTCTTGAAAGAGTTTCCGTCATACACCGTCAATCCGCTTTTTCTATTTCCATTAAAGCCCATCCATATCTTTCCAGATTTGTCGCAGTAGATCGTTCTTACCTGGCTATCACTCAATCCATCATTTATCAAATATTGTGTAAATACTTTACCATCAAATCGATTAACACCTCCATGTGTCATAGAAGCAAACCACATATTGCCATCGTTATCCTTTCTTATAAATGGGACCCAATTGTGGTACAAACTATCCTCTTGTTTTTGGCCGATTTCTGTTAAATAGGATTTGAAGTTTTTCCCATCGTAGCGATAAGCGCCGCCACCAGCAGTTCCAATCCATAAATTATGCTTATCATCAGTTGCTAATGAGTGGACAGCATTGGAATTTATCATAGGATAGACTTTGTCTAGCCAGACACCCGTGGTATCTTGATACGGTAAAGATATATGTTCAAATTGTTTTCGGTTGTATTTGGTTAATCCATTTTGAGTTCCAAACCAAAGATTATTTTCATGGTCGGAAACGATACAAAAGACTTGATTGCTACTCAATCCATTATTCACCGTATAGTTTTTAAATGTTTCCCCTTCATAATGAAATATACCACCACCATTACTCGTGAACCAAAGCGAACCATCTTTATCCACAAAACCATTTGAAAATCCCTCATTAGGAATAGAAACTTTACTGACACCTGCAACTTTCTCCGCATCAAATAATGGTTTTTCAGTTTTAACTTGTCCATTACAAGAGATAAGTATGGAAACTAAAACCACCAATGAAATATATCTAAAAATGAACTTCATCTTATTTTTTATCTGGTTGTTATACAAATGTACAAAAATGAATGAATGGCGATTTTATATGGAGTGAAAATTTGTTTTGATCATAAAATACAGGATCACAGTTGCTAATGAAAGCCTGCCTTAGCGGTATAGCGATCATCAAGAGTTGTCATTTTTTTGATCACAATATTCATTATACAACAATGAATATACAACTGAATCTTCGTATTTATCACCTACCAAGTAATGTTGTCTTAATAACCCTTCCTTAGTGAAGTGATGGTTTTTGATGATTTTTAAAGAAGGAATATTATTACTTCCAACTATTGCTTCAATCCTGTGTAGCTTCAATTCTTTAAATCCATAATCAATGATCGCACCCACAGCTTCGGTCATAAATCCTTTTTCTTTATAACGCTCATCTG
>JBGSOH010000068.1:0-2199 GCA_041739205.1 Saprospiraceae bacterium | reverse complement strand
AGTCTTCTTACCCTTCCTGATATTCTGCTTAGTATCTCGTATGGGATAGTTTGACAGACTTCTGCAAGTCGTTCTACAGGTTTTGTTTTGCCGAAGATGATCACTTCATCGCCTACTACTATATCCGTAGCTTGACCGATATCAATAATGGTTAGATCCATACAAACATTACCAATGATGGCATATTCTTGACCACGAATGTTGACGGTGTATTTGCTATTGCCGGCAAGGCGCAGAAGTCCATCGGCATAACCAATATTAATAATGGCAATTCTACCATCTTCTGAAGCAATCCATCTTCTATTATAACCTACATATTCAGATGCGGCTATTTTTTTTATCTGGACAACAGTTGCTTTCAAAGTATGTACTTTTTCTAACTGTCCAACAATGGTAGACGTCGAATCAATGCCATACAATCCCAAACCAAGCCTAACCAAGTCAAAATGGTATTGCGGAAAACGAATGATACCCGCTGAATTTAAAATGTGTTTGGCAGGTTTATATCCTATTCTAGCTGTTATTTGGTCGTAATATTGGTTTAATGCTGCTACTTGTGCATGTGTGTAGGCATCATCCCCAGGATCTTCACTACTAGATAAGTGGGAGAAAATGGATCTAACTTTGATGTATTTGTTTTGAATTAATAAATCTGCCAATTCTTCAATATCGTCTTTACTCAAGCCTAATCTGTGCATTCCCGTGTCTAACTTGATATGTACATTGAAGCTTTTATTTTCATCCAATGCTACAATGGACATAATCTCTACCAACTGATCGATGGAATATACTTCAGGTTCGAGATCGTACTTGATCATGTCGGGTACACCATTTCTATCTGGATTCAATATGATGATAGGCAACAAAACACCTGCTCTGCGCAACTGAATACCTTCATCAATAAATGCAACTGCGAGATAGCCCACTTTTTTGAACTCTAGAAATCTTGCTAATTCTTCGCTACCGCTTCCATAGGCGGATGCCTTAATGACAGCGATGATTTGTGTGTTTTTAGAAAGATGATTGGTAAATACCTTCATATTATGCTCTATAGCTTGCAAATCTGTCTCAAGGGTCGCTGAATGTGCTTTGTCTGATAGTGCGTGTATGAGTTTCTCGAGGTGAAAAGCCCTAGCTCCTTTGACTAAGATGGCTTTGTTTTCAATTTCCTTTTGGGAAAGTTTTTTGATGATGTCTTCTGTTGTTTCGTAATATGAAAAAAGAATGAATGGATCAAGAAACTTCTCTAACGATTTGACTTGACTTCCCACGCCTATGACATGAGCGATTTGATGCGCATGGATAAGATTGGCCAATTGATGATTTAATTGGTTGGGATCTAGACCAGTCTGCATAAAATCAGAGAGTATCAACATCTTTTCGCGTGATCCTGCTTGTTGGCTTAAGAACTCTAAGGCGATTTTGAATGATTGCAAATCGGCATTGTACGTATCGTTAATAAGGATGCTGTGATGCATCCCATTTTTCATCTCCAGTCGCATAGGAATATTCTGGAGTTTCAGAATAGACTCAGCTATGTCATGGATGCCAATACCTAGGTGTAGCATGAGCGCTGTACAATGCAGTACATTCTCCATCGAAGCACTATCTGAAAAAGGTATGGTCAGGGAATATTCTTGATTTTGGTAAATAATACGAACGAGCGTCTGATAATTTGACCTTTGGATTTCGATGATTCTATATAGGGTAGCATCCGCACTTTTGCCCCAACTAAGTAATTGCTTATCATGGTAACGCTCTCTGATAGCCATACTCACGATGAGATCGTCTTCTTCAAAAATGATGGTTTTTGCTGTGGCAAATAAGTTTAATTTTTCATTTAGTTTTTCTGCCATGGAGATGAATCCTGACGCATGTGCATCGCCAATCATAGTAAAAAGTCCAATAGTAGGTTGTATGATGTCAGCAAGTTTGTACATCTCATTAGGCTGAGAGATACCTGCTTCGAAGATACCAAGCTTGTCACCATCTTTTATTTGCCAAACGGAAAGTGGCACACCTGTTTGTGAGTTGTAACTTTTTGGATTTTTGACGATCTGTCTATCGTGGATCATCTGACTGAGCCATTCTTTTATCGTGGTTTTTCCATTGCTGCCTGTGATGCCCACTACATCGATGTCAGGAAAAACCTTGCGATGAAAAGATGCCAATTTCTGAAGTGCACTCAAGCTATCAGGT
>JBGSOH010000543.1:0-1951 GCA_041739205.1 Saprospiraceae bacterium | reverse complement strand
TAGCCCAGTCTTTTATTTCACTTAGTAAGAACTTTTCTGTTCTTGGGTCGGCATAATCTGTATTCCCTACCCAATTGCCATCTAAGGTCAACCCATAACGCCCAAAGGCATGATTGAGCATCGTATATATGCCATAATGTTTGTGAATATAGCTGATCCATTTGGGTGGTATTCCTGTGTAAACTCGAATGACATTGACACCCATATCTTTCAGGAGTGCCATCTCTGTATCGAGTGCTTTTTTTATGAAGGTTTCTGGTTGTTGCCAAAGGATAAAAGTGTAGTTTGTTCCGATGGGAAAATAATCCCAATTCATTCCTTTTATAAAAAAGTCTTTTCCATCTACTTGTAGTTTGTTTCCTGTCTCATTTTGGACAAGGTTTATCTTTTCGGTTTGGGAAAACGAACAACTAAGATTACTAAGCAATAATAGCAAACTGAAGAGACTAATGCGAAAAGAATTCATTTTTACCATTGGGAAGTGACAAAAAAGCTTTGCGGCTTGTATTAATGTACTAGAGCAATTCCAAGTTTAAAGTGACATTTGTTATGGTCATTTTAAACTTGGAACTACTAAAGCTATAAACATTTATTCTGGTTGGAAAACTCTGATATAATCCACGATCATACTTTGAGGGAATGGTGTGGTCGCATCAGGATTACCTGGCAAATTACCACCTACAGCCACATTCATGATGAAGAAAAATGTCTTATTAAATGGATACGGTTGATTACCTGTGGTAGCAGGTGTCACTGTATAAAACTTCTCATCATCTACATAAAACTCGATAAGGTCTTCTTCCCAGATGATGGTAAATACGTGAAACTCATCTTGGAAGTTTTTGCCACCTTGTAAAAATTTAGATGCTGTACGGAATTGTCTTTCGTTTAGATTTGCACCATAATGCACCGTACCCAATACTCTATTTGGTTGGTCACCTGTAAGCTCCATGATATCTATCTCACCACATGCAGGCCAGTTGACAGAAGTGATATTGGTACCCAACATCCACAACGCAGGCCATACACCTTGTCCTTCAGGAAGTGCAGCTCTAATGTCTATTCTCCCGAATTTAAATGCCTTTTTACCTTGTGTTTTGATCCTAGAAGAAGTGAAATTGCTACCTGCAAACTTCTGATCTTTGGCCGTGATGACAAGATGGCCATTGACCATAGATAAGTTATCTTCTCTATAATATTGCAACTCATTATTTCCCCAGCCACCTGAGCCAGTTCCTGTTTCGTATACCCAATTGGCAGGATTTAATTCACTACCATCAAACTCATCTGCCCAAGCCAATTTGTAACCTGCATAAGCCGTCGGTGTGGTGTAACCAGATGTAGGTATTTGAAGTCCAGCAGTATTGTCATCATCATCCAAGATCGTCACTTTGATCTCTGCATTTTTTACCGTCATATTGATCGGATTATAAAACTTGATAGTAAATGACTCATTGATTTCTTTGACGCCATCACCTACTATTCTGAGACCGATGGTTTTGGATGCTTCTTCAGGTGTAAAGATAATTTTACCCGCTGTCAATACTTCAAAGTCGATACCACTAGTAGCAGTACCTGAGATTGCAGCAGAATTTAGAACTGCATTTGTCATATTGGTACCGTTTAGTTTTAGATCGATGTATATTGTATCATCGCTATCGGTTTCGTTTAGCGTGATGTCAGAAACTTCCATTACGGGTAAGTTGAGTTGTTCTGGACTTCCATCTGGATCTTCTGAACAACTTTGTATGGAGACGACACTAATGATTGCTACTAAAAGCAGCCACATGGTTTTATTTAATATATTCTGCATTTTAAATTATTTTTATTTTGATTAACGCTTTTAAAAAGATATCAACTCGGTTGTTTAATTTTATTTTGTCACGATTTTTGCAACCTGTGGGCAAAAATAGCGCCAAAATAAAGCTAGTTTACATTTATAACCACGGAT
>JBGSOH010000542.1:0-5404 GCA_041739205.1 Saprospiraceae bacterium | reverse complement strand
TGCTCCCTACACGTTCCGTATGTAATCCCACCGAGTTCCCACCGAGTTCCCACTGAGTTCCCACCGAGTTCCCACGAGTTCCCACTGAGTTCCCACTAGATCCCACTAGCGTCGACTGAGAATGGCCTTTTTTGATGCAATTGTTTAGTTTTTAACCCTTTTTTCACGTTATTATCCTAATATTGTAACATATACTTTTTAAAAACCTGCCTCCCAGTAGATAAGTTTTTAAATTCTATGATGTAATATCCTGCCTTTAGGGACATTAAATCGTGTTGGATGAGAGTAGGTGCATCCGTAATGTAGTAAGTCTCTTTACGATGCACTATACCGGTGATATCCCTAAAAATGATCTCATAATCAGCGAATTCTTTCATGTATAAAGTGGTATACACCATACCCCAACCTGGATTAGGGTATAGATCTATCCTTCCATTATCTAGCTCAACTATGGATTCCACATCACTCAATATCAATGATTCACACGCTTGATCTATGTTATTACAGTATGCGCGTGACACAAGCGAACAGTCCAATACAAAAGGATTGAGTTTCCCACCTTGATATGAAGCTATCTTCTGATTTCGTTTCCATTCTTTATCATCTACAGGATCTAAATAATGCCAACTGCACAAATCATTTTTCATGGTATTAAAAAAGTTCGGCCCTTGTGCATCAGCTTGTGCCTTATACATCGTATAAAAATAGAAAATAGACCTCGCGATATTACCTTTGACGGATTCTCTTGGCTCAAACTTACCATTCACGCCACGGACACCTTCTGAGTACAAATCTTTTCCTGTAGTAGGTGTTGTATTCCTTTCAGAAGATTTAAGATACCAAGTTTGTGTCTGATTGTCAGGTATTTCACCGAAATGAAAATTGCCTCTATCCGAATTTGCTTTAGCACGTGACGGATATAAATGATGCATATCGCTCTGAGCAATACCTTCTGCGCCCAAGCCTTGAGGCCATGTATGTTCCGTATTGATACCATTAGGTATACCATTTAAGTAAACGGCCTCCGTGGGATCTTGACCAGGTTGCATATACAATTTCATACCCGTATATATGCATTCTAAAGAATCTTGTACCCCGTCTATCTTAGAAAAAAGCGTATCTCTTGCCCTTCCATAATCGAGCACAACGGATGTTTTGTATTCTGATACCAAAGCATCTAGAAGTGCTTGACCGCTAAGATCTCTAAAAACATTGACATGGTCTGTTTGAGCAATAGCGAACGATCCATGAAAAATAAAAAACGTGATGATGGCGATATACTTCTTCAAAACAAAATGAATTTAATACAAAAGTAAGCATTATAATGGGAATGGCAAAAAAACATAGTTTTGATACCTTTCGAAAAACAAAAAGTTACTTCATGATTTTGATGGCACTATTCCCAAATCAACTGACTCAAAGACGTATCATCGGCATATAGCTGACTACCTATTTGCGCCCCGCAATTGATACCCTACCAAACTAAATATGCAGGAAAGCTAGTAAATACCACCTAGTCTTCCGACCAATAAATAATGTGACATCCCTTCCATTTTACCGTCTACACCATAGTATTAAACCACATAAAAGCTTATAATGACCAAAAAGTTAACATATATTTCACACAAAAATGATTATATAATGCTTTATCAATCAAAATATTGTCTTACCTTTGCAGCTTCTAAACCCCTTTAGAGCTAGTTTACATTATTCCAATAAATTATTTTACCTTAACCATAAAATTCAGTTATGAAGCATTTATTTACATTGTTATTGTTTACGCTTTTCATTTCAAATCTTTTATCACAAACATCTTTTACTGCTGTTTATAACTTGGCAGGAAGTGGAAACGATGTGACTTCTTTTAGTTACAATGGAACAACATTTACAGGTGTAAATCCAAGTAGTCTTTTAAAAGTTGGTATAACTTCTTCATCTTCAAATAATAATTTTAGAGGAAGCAATTGGCCTCTTGGAAGTATTGACCCAGACAAATACATTCAATTTTCTATTTTGCCTGTTACTAATTATAATTTTACTATTGAAAGTATAACATTTGGAATTGGTAGAAGTGGAACTGGTCCTGTAAGTTGGGAATGGAGAGGAAATCATGATTCATACAATGCACCTATAAATAATTATTCGGTTTTAAATGTAGGCCTTACTAACAATGGAGGAACTTTGACGAATCCTGATGCAAACTCTAGCTGGACAGGTAACGTCTTAGATGTCACAACTTTATACGAAGACTTAACAGCTGAAGCTATTCTTCGTTTGTATGGTTTTAATGCTGAAGCAACCGCTGGAACTGGTGGCCTTCAAGGAAATATCACCATTACTGGTACCTTTTCGTCCACCCTTCCTGTCACCTTCTCAAAATTCTCAGCTACTTCATCTAAAAATACTTCTATCGTATCTTTCGCCACAGCATCAGAAACCAATAATGCTTTCTTCACTATAGAAAGATCAGCAGATGGAACTAGTTTTGATGCTTTAGGAGAGATCAAAGGTGCGGGTAATAGTAATACTACCCTAAGTTATGAATTTACTGATGAAAAACCATTCGCTGGAGTTAATTATTATCGTATCAAACAAACTGATTATGATGGTAAGTTTTCTTATTCAGATATCAAATCTGTGAGACACAATACATTTGGCAATCTAAGCATCACACCACGTACGACAGAAGGTAGACTTCAGATCACCACAGATGCAGAAGATTATACCCTAGATGTGTACAATGTAGCAGGTCAACAAGTAAAATCTTATCAGTCATTGTCATTAGATCAATCTATCTCTATAGATGAACTTACCGCTGGTTTGTACTACATTAAAGTAAATGTAGATGGTCAAGTAGAGACAACTAAGATAGTGAAGTTATAAGTTAAGCTTAGTGTGTTCGCTTAGTTTGGGTTAGTAGTGGCGTCTCGCCATGATCTCGCAATTCATCACCAGTGATAAATGTTGCAAACAAGTTTACAACTCCATTAAGATAAATATAAAAGACTCGGTATTTCTTCGGATGTATCGGGTCTTTTTTGTTATAATGTGAATTTCTATAAGATTGGAGCTGTAAGATTAAATGCTCGGACAGAAAACTAGAAGCTTGGGGATATAGTATTGTAACATAGACGTCACTACTATCCCACACATATAGACTAAATCCTTGCAAAGTAATATCCACTTACATCTTTATAGTATATTGATAGGAAGTTGGTTTAGTGCTTATCCCTTCATTCTCTTTTTTCGGTTCTGGTACAATTGTATAGCTTACCTGCATATTAAAGCTGGTGTTAGGTATATCTCCTTCTACAGAAATGGGCGTTATAGGTGCCTGTTTTACCTGATTTAGACGGAAGTGAATCCTAATGTTCTTATGAAAAGTTACCTTAAGTCCCCTTGGATTCTTTGGCACTACAAACTTCAGCAACTTTACGACCCTAGTCGCTTCTTCATCACAAGATGGATCTAAACCACCTATGATTTTGACATCGGTCACATCTCCTTTATGGTTGATCTCGTAGCGCAAACTAACATCACCTTCTTTATTGTTTACCCTAACTATTTCTGGATACACTAGATTTGTATTGACAAATTCCTTTAAAGCTTTTTCACCACCCTGAAAGTATGGTTGTTTTATAAAACTATCATCTTTTCTTTCCTTCTTCATACCTATCCTTTGTAATAAACTCGGTACACAACATCTGCATAATCATCTGAAATCAACATGGATCCATCTGGTAATATCTCCATATCTACTGGCCTTCCCCATACATCATCAGTACCTTCATCTAGCCAACCTGTGATAAATGGTTTTGTATCCAATACAGTACCATCTGCATTAAGTGTTGCCAATACAATGTCGTACCCACTCTTTTTGCTTCTATTCCAAGATCCATGTCTTGCTATAAATATCTGGTTATGATACATTTCAGGAAACTGACTGCCAGTATAAAAAGTCATCCCCAATGGTGCAGTATGTGGACCAAGCTTTGCCGCAGGTGGTTTGAACTCATCACATTTTCTAGTTTTACCAAATTCAGGATCTGGCGTATCACCTTGATGACAATATGGAAACCCGAAATGCATATTTTCACTGGATGCATAATTTAACTCACATTCAGGGGCATCATCGCCCATCATATCACGACCATTATCTGTAAAATATAACTTTTTAGTAATGGGATGCCAATCAAAACCTACACTATTTCGGATACCAGAATGTACAACTTCCATATCACTACCATCAAGATTCATCCTTGTCATACTTGCATACACCTTTTCCTTGGATTCACATACATTACATGGCGCACCTACTGGTACATACAACTTACCATCTGGACCAAATGCTATATACTTCCAACCATGATGTTTGTCTGTAGGATATTTATCATACACGATCTCAGGATTACCTGGATTATCAAGTTTTGATTCAATATCTGATATTTTCAAAATACGATTTACTTCCGCAATATACAAGTCACCATCTTTGAAAGCCACACCATTGGGCATATTGCCACCCTTCAGAATGGTATACCTTTTGTCTGCAATGTAATCACCATCTGTATCTTTGAGTGCATAGACATTGCCTTCTGACCTAGTACTGACAAATAAAGTTCCACTTGGCGAATATGTGAGTGATCTAGCATTTACTACACTATCTGCAAATATGGATATTACAAATCCTTGAGGAAGTTTCAATTTTTCTATTGGAAGGTTAGTATTATTAGGCTTGACCAATAAACCTAGCGGTGGATTGACACTAAATTTATACCTTGCCAAGAGTAGAATGATGACAATAACTGCAAGAATGACTAATAAGATTTTTACAAACTTCATGATGATATGATTTATTCTCTTTAATTATCTAAGGGAATACCTAAATTAATCAATAAGACAACCAAAGATACTACTTTTGAAAGTCAAAATTCCAACTTTCAAAATATTTCAAAAATATCTTGGTAATGTTTCGCGCATCATCAATACCCCTATGATGAGTGCCGTCAAGTCGGAAACCTTCTAGTTCAAGAGCATTTTGCATACCAATAGCTCTTTTCAAATGCCTTATCTGACCATGCTGATGTTTAAGACTGATATGGTTCTTTATCCAAGATGTATCTAAATGGTGTAAGGCATTGTCTGATTCAAACTGTTTGCGATCATAAAATCTCCATGAACACAAAACATAATCGTGATCATCTACACCTATCCAAGACTTAAAACCTTCAATGGCAACAGGGAAAAACGGTGCATGATCAACATCTTCTTGACTGATAGAAGTTAGTTTTTTACAGAAATCACTAAGAATTGGATACTTGGTTGGTTTTATAAATTGGACATATTCACTGATAATCTGTTTGTTTTCATTAACCATCACAGCTCCAATCTCTAGCGTTTCGTTTTC
>JBGSOH010000488.1:0-1584 GCA_041739205.1 Saprospiraceae bacterium | reverse complement strand
TGCTCATCAATAATCCGTGTGAAGACGAAAATGTCTTCACTTTCGATAGAAGAAAACTTTATAATATCTTGGCAGAAACTGATTTTCTGGACAAAAATGAAAAGTAATAAAACGAAGGTATATCCTGGACGTATCATTGGTATTATATTTTAAAAGTTAAGAATAGAACCATTCAAAAGACTATCGATTGGTGGTGGGAAATTATTTAGTGTATCAGGTATCATTTCTATTTGAGTACTGACTACTTTTACATCACAGAAACAAACACTTGCTCTCCATTTCCAGAAATTTGGTCCTAACAAATCACCCCAAATGTTTAAATCGCAAACAACCTTCCCAGGTGGGCAAATAGATTTGAAATGCTCTTTTAATGCACATACTGTACAGTTTAACTCATCTGCGTTATATTCTATTTCTGTTAGAACACTTTGATTATCGTTGTAATCTAAATTTAAAGATGTACAATTAGAGAACATGCCAAGTGATTCACTTATATCACCAGACCAAAGATTGATGGCTGGACCAGAACAATCTAGGTTAGTGTAGACATATTTACCCACAATCTGATTTTTCCATCCATACACATACTTCGGGATATCATTTAAGATTGCATTTTGTACTTCTTCTTGTGCAGAAGTTAAATCATTTACATCCCCACAAGGGCCTCCGTAATATGGACCATTACCAGCATCTGCATCACCGTATGCAGACCTAAAGCAGTCCAGTGCATCAAACGCATCCTCGGTACAACCAAATCCTGCTCCATAATTATAAATCGGATTTGATAGATTACCTGTATAAGTAGAAACAGTATATTTTACTGAATTCCCATCAATAGTAGATGCCAAGTCAACAAGCATTAAACCTGGTGATGATTTATAGGCATATTGCTTCACACTTTGATAAACTAAGTTGCTCAAAGCAGAGATTTCATTTTGAGAAAGCATACCATTATTTGTGGATAATATTATCTCTGATTTATGAATTCTTTGATTACTGATTTGACTAACTCCTTTTGCAGCAAGTAAATTGTAGATAGATTCCACTCCGTACTCAGCATCAGCTATGTTGTAGGAGTAAGTGGCTTGTTTATTTAAAAGATTAAGACGAAAGCTTTCTAGCCATTGAATAGGTAATGTTGCAACACTACTTGTTCTAGGTACAACCATTTGGTTTTCAATACTAAGAATACTATGTTCATTTTTATCACATGATCCAAGTAAGATTATAAAAATTAATGCGAAAAAAGGTTTAAAATTTCTCATTATATGATAATTTTATAAATTTAATTAAAGTCAGTGAGTTTTACCCACTAAAAAAGATATTCTCCCTGATTTTAGTTTTTGAGTGATCAGATAACACTTATTATTTTCAATAAATTAAGTACTATTCATTTTTAAAAATTTAAATTGTTTAAGAAAAAAATTAAATAAATTTGCTACTGATATCACCATGTGACATCAAAATACCTATCCACTTCCTTACTCATTTCAAAAAAATATCCTACCTTTGCTTCTCCGTTCACGCGGTACGGGAGCTTACTCCATTTTTCACGAAATGGGCCAAAGTAGGCTCTTTTTTATT
>JBGSOH010000486.1:0-8980 GCA_041739205.1 Saprospiraceae bacterium | reverse complement strand
AATAAAAAAGAGCCTACTTTGGCCCATTTCGTGAAAAATGGAGTAAGCTCCCGTACCGCGTGAACGGAGAAGCAAAGGTAGGATATTTTTTTGAAATGAGTAAGGAAGTGGATAGGTATTTTGATGTCACATGGTGATATCCTTTACTTAATTATTTAATTATTTTCATTATTTAACAGTTCAAAAAACATAAAACATGAACAGATTAAAATTTTTATTAGCGGCTTTTGCTTTCGTAATGATTACAATGGGGATTTATTCTTGTGCTAAGGAAGGTGTTGAACAAAAGCGAGAGCCTAAAGATAGTTTCTCAGCTGAATCAGTGACTAAATTTCATCAAACCATTTGGGCATCAGCTAGCGTTCAAAATAAATTAGAGAATAGATCAATTACTAGTTCTCCATGTTTTCCAACTGTAATACCCGGAGTAACATGTGTGACAAATACAGTTACAAATCAATCTATGAATTTATCTGCTCGAAGTTTCCCAGGAACCACTATTCCAAACAGGCCTGCATGTAGCAATATGATTGTTTCTTACGAAATAACAATTTGTACCGACCTAAGCGTTTACATTTCAGATTTTGATGCTCAAATTGGTAATTGCCCATCATTAGTTGCATGGTTTAATGCACTTACTTCAGCACAAAAAGCAGAGATGAAAAATACTTGGGATTTTGAATTAGGACAAAATTTTGAACTACAATACATTACGCTTGCGGGACCATCTCTTCAAGCTTGGTTTGGTTTAAGTGATGTACAACTCAATTGCGAAAATTCTGCAGTCCTATCAATTTCCTTTATTGAAGATATTTGTTTCAATTCGTGCCTTGTACAACAAGACGGTTTCCCTTTCTTCAAAATTGTAAAATCAAAATGTGGAAATCAATGTTGTAAAAGAAAATCCACTATTTGCAAAGGACAAGGAGGAACTGGGCAATTCATTTTACGAAATACAGAGTATACTACTGAAGGCGACCCTTGCACTAATTCTCCTACAATTTGTAAATTAAATTCGTTACCATTATCGAAATTTTGTGGTATTAAATGCGGTATACGTTAAAATACGATAAATTATCCTTTAATATGTTAATAAAGCGTATGGTTCAACTCTAAATCGAACCATACGCTTATTGTAGTAATTATTTATAAAAAAATCATAATGAAAACCAAATTAAGCATATTCGTTTTTGTGGTACTGCTTTACAATCTAACTATAGCACAAGAGTATCAACCCGTCAAGTTTAAGGACTATAACCCAATTTGGATTCATCATGTATTTCCAGATGATATAACTTTAGGAACGACATTTGGATTTCCCACAGTAGGAAAACCCATCATTAAAGATGGCAATATTTTTCTATTAAATAATATTCTTACTAATTCAATTTCAGACGGTTATATTGTACAAAAATTAAAATTGACGGACGGAACTGTATTATGGAAAGACCAAGCATATTTTACTGAAGTAAAAACTCGTGAAATGGCAACTGCACCTAGGTTAATAGGTGATCAGTATTCTTTTTTAATAGATAAAGAGTATAATTATATATTAATACCTGCAAACTGGGTCCAGTCATACTATGGGCATAGGGTGTATAATGCAGAGAATGGTTCGGAAATTTCATATTTCTTACCTGATACAACTGGTATTCAACCACATTTAAATTTCATTGAAACAGAAACACCATTTGGTAAAACACAAAATTTTCAATCAAAAGATAGTATCTATAATCTGATTCATGTAGGGAATAGTCTAACGTTTAGAATCTTTGATAAAAAAGGTCACCGTATAAATGAAAGGCAAATAACATTTGGAGATACCATTGTGAGTCGGTTCAGGAGAGGTGGGTTTACCTTCCAAAAGCAAAATGAACGGTTTATTACGTTTGCATTTTCTAGCTCAAGTGAAAATAAAAATGACCAGATCATATCTGTATTGGAGTATGATTACAATTTTAATTTATTCAAAAGTATTAGTATAAAAGAAAATCTGCCTCAAAACTATTATAGCCACTGGATGCGGGGCTATACTGATGAGCATTTTATCATACAAAGTAATCCTGATGATTTTAACTTCCCGCAAAATGTAACACTTAGTAGCTTCAACACTAATGGAAACCTATTGGAACAAATAACAGTAGAAAACGCACAACCTTCAAACGTATTTGCAGAGTTTATTGAAAAAGATAAAACTATTATTATTTCCATATCGACAGTAGAAAATGAAGAATCCATTATATTAATCTACAAGACAGATGGAAAAGGGAATAAACGACTTGTAAAAAAACTATCAGCAGATATGCCTAATGATTATATTTTCGTTTCAAGATTACTATTAACTGAAGAAAACAATCTTGTAGTATCAACAGTCCATTATAAAAAATCTGAAGCAGATAAATTGGCTAAAAATACTTGGTTACATTACATGTTGATAGACGGGCGGGATTTAGATTTAATCTCTTCCACAATAAATGATGACTTTATCAATTTTGGATACTCAATAAATCCTAATCCAACTTATAATTACATGACTGTCTCATTGACTCAACCCTTCAATGTTAGTTATGTTCATATTTTCGATACATATGGAAAATTAATAGTCAAAACTAATTTCAATAAAGCCAACACAGAAATGGATATTTCAGCATTAAGTACTGGAATATACTTTATTTCACTTATAGATAATAAAGGGAACCAAATCGGCACGACACAAAAATTAGTTAAAATTTAGTTCATAAGAACATTTATTATTAATCAAATATAAATTAATTCATGAAAACATTAATGTTGACCCCAATTGTATTTCTTTTACCATATCATTTACGAAAGACATGGATTCAAGCCAAGAATTAGATTTTTCTAACCTAAAATTTGTAAAATATTAACAACTCTTGAGTAGTATAAATTTAGAACCATTTAAAAACAACATCCAAGTTATTTTTAAGAATGAAGAAGGGTCAGAAAGAATATTGTACATTAATTTTTCAGATTCAACTCAGAAACAAAATGTCAACGGCAAAGATATAGTTCTTCCAAAAGTGGCAGTAAATTACTATGAACCTACAAATACTAAATTTGCTTTGTACTTCTATGTATCTACAAATATTACAAAAAATGGTACTTCACAAAATGCAAATTTTAGTGCGAGTATATTCACAAACCTAGTTCCTTTTACACCTAATGTAGGTTTTGATCATCTAGGAGACCCTTTTTTTGTCATTACAACCAAGACAAATTGCTTTTGGGGAAAACATTTGAATCAGTCTATTCAAGTTTTCCTTCTGAAGAATATAAGATATTTTCTGAACTACATTTTACAAAATCTTTTGGTATTGTAGGGTTTAGAGATGAGAATAACGAATTATGGGTATTTGACAGGTTTGAAAAGTGATAAATAGTTCAAGCGCAAACTAAACCATACGTTTGAGTTTGATTGTTACCATAATTCGTTTTTGAATTTCTAAAAAATTATTTCAACAAAACTATGTTAGTATCATTTTAAATTGTCTAAATGAACACATTGTCGACATAAATACCAACGTTCCTAATCAAAATTACGTCATTAATGTAAGTGACATCATGGATTAGCATCATGAAATCTAAAAATGTTACATCAAAGCTTATTCGCTAAAATTAAATTTTATATATGAAAATCTTATTCATTCCTTTTATTCTATTTTTGACTTCATGTTGTAAAGAAGAAAAAATAATAGAAACAAATATCAATTGTAACAATCTGGAAGCTAACCCAAACTTCACTACCGAAGCTTTTAAAGATAAGTACACCATACAGTTTCCAATCCATTATACTGGAGCTGGTTTACTAAAAGAAGAGAGTGCAACTTTTGAAAAAAAATCAGGATCTGATATAAATTTTAGTTATCTCTATTCTTCCCCTGTAGATGGGTTGATTTATTTTGGACAAAAACTTACTAACCCAATCCCTGACAAACTAGAAAGTCCTTCTCAATCATTGACAGAAAATCTAGCTTTAAAAAAAGAATTTTGTCTTAATGGAGTGATTGAAGCCATATTCTATTATAAACTAGATGTAAATTCCACATCTTATGGTAAACTCTACATGAAACATAATGATTGGTATTCTGAAGCACTAAATGTAACATTCCGAGCTGAACTTTTAGATGAGGTAGAAGCTGTTATCAAAACGATCAGAAAAGAATAAGGACAATTATATGCAATTCAACCAAATCAAAAATTAAAGCAAATCTTACAACTTTACAAATACAACGGTTTCATCACATCCCTCTACGCTTCATTTCCTTATCCACCAATGTCAGTTCTCTGCTCATCTCACCTGTGACAGACGCATTTTCTTCTGTCCTTCGGATCAAATATGGGATTACGTCTTTGATAGGTCCATAAACTACGTACTTTGCGGCGTTATATCCTGCATTGGCAAGGTTAAATGTGATGTTATCACTCATGCCATATAGCTGACAGAAATTGATATGTGGATGATTTCTGTCTATACCTTTTTCATGTAGCAGCTGAGCTTGGAGCATATTGCTTTCAGCATTATGAGATGCACAACATGACGATATAGTGGTATGATTATCAATACAATATCTGATCGCTGCATTATAATCCCCATCAGTAGCTGCCTTATCTTTTTGGATAGGTGATGGATAGCCTATCTCTTCTGCTCTTGCTCTTTCTTTGTCCATGTAGGCACCGCGTACAAGCTTAGCACCGAATAGTACTCCTTTGGCTATACACCTTTGATGGTCTCGCTTCAGATGCTCAAATTTGTAGGAGATGTACATCTGATAGGTGTTATAAACAATTACTTTTTCTTTGTTGTATCGTTCCATCATCTGCATGACGAGCTCGTCTATCGGATCTTGTATCCAACTTTCTTCTGCATCTATAAAGACACTTACACTAAGTTCGGCTGCACGCTCGCATATCTCTTCTACCCTTTCTACTAGATGTTGGTATTTTCTTTTTTCGCCTTCATTGAGTTCGTCCCCTTTATGGAGTTTTTCGAGAATGATATTATCTACCAATCCTGTTATCTTTGTACTTACGACAGGTACAGAATTATTAGAAGCTGCCATTTCGATGGCTTTTAGGGTTTCTTGGGTGACTGCGTCGAGATCATCTTCATCACTTTTTCCTTCTGCACCATAATCAAGGATGGTCAATGTATCGTATTCATATAGTTTATCGATCGTTTTCTGACAATCTAATAGGTTCTCACCACCACAAAACTGAGGGAAAATGGTATTTCTTACTACCAATTCGGTAAAAGGCATTTTAAATCTTATGGCAAACAAACCTATTTTTGAACCAATTTTTACTAAGTTTTGATTATTCATCATCTTGAATAACCATGCAGTTTTTTTGAGTTCTTTATCTGATTTATTACTAAATGCTATCTCTGTATCAGAAAAATCGAGATTGTGATAAGGTTCGGGCTCTGTCATATTTTTACGTTTCCGGTTGGTTCCAAATGTCCCAAGCTTTCTCTGCTTGGAGGATTAGCATATCGTATCCATTCTTTATTTTACATCCTCTTGCTAATCCTTCGGTCAAAAATATGGTTTTTTCAGGATTATACACAAGGTCATACAGAAAATATTTTTCATTCAGCCATTCATAAGGTATTTCTGGGGCACTTTTTACATCAGGAGACATACCAAGTGGCGTAGTATTGATAATCAAATGATGACACTGCATCATATCTTTGTCAATCTCATTGTATCTAACATCTCCTATTGATCTGCTCACTAATTTATAAGGAATAGCTAGTTTTTCCAATACAAAACTCACGGCTTTAGCAGCACCTCCTGCACCTAGGACTAAAGCTCCATCAATATTTTCTGGTGATTCTATAAGATCAAGTAATGAAATTTCAAATCCATAGGCATCAGTATTGTAACCTATCGACTTTCCATTTATAAATTTGATGGTATTGACTGCACCTATTTTTTGAGCAGCTAGGTCTATCTCATCCAAAAACGGTATGATGCTTTGTTTGTAAGGAATCGTGACATTCATCCCTACAAATTCTTTTTGCGCGATTAACTCAAGGAATTCCGAAATATCTTCCAAAGGATGTCGGTCATAAAATGCATCAAGACCTTCTTCTTTAAACTTATTGTTAAAATAGCTCGGTGAAAATGTGTGCGTGAGTGGATAACCTATGATACCAAAATTCTTCATGCTTTTGTATAATATTTGGGGATCTCTTATTTCCGTTCAATGGTTATAAAATTACTTTTGTCTCCCTTTAGGGAAGGGGTAAAACAAAAGCAATTTTTATGAAAGCGCAATTTGGGAAAACAAACTAAAATATTTAAATATCCTAAAACCATATCTCAAAAAGCATGATAAACTATTAAATAACAAGGACTTTTTGAACCCGTTTTAAAAATTATCTTCAATAAACAATATGCTTCTTCGTACATGTTTCTTTTATTTTAAAAATACATTTTAATTACAATCACAATATTCTTGCACATGAAGCATGATATCTGGAAAAAAGTCGTGGAATAATTGATTTAAAGAATCATAATGGTCAAACATGGCTTCATGTCCACTTTCAAAATTATTATCAAATTTCGCTCGTCTTTTTACCCTTTGGAAAGTAGTGATCAGCCTTTCTTCCGTAGCACAACTCATCAAAAAATCATCTGCAATCATCCGTGGCAACATTTCTTGGAGTTTGGCGGGATAATGATGAGCATTTGATTGTAAAGTCCCATAAGTTGAAACTGTAAACTCTTTTAGATGATGTGTGGAATATTTGTTCCACTCTTGGGTTAATATATAATCAAATAAAATGTCTATAGTGACAGGCGCGTATTTTCCTTGGGAAGGTCGTATCAGCTTGATTGCTTCTTTTACTGCTTGATGATTGTCTGTAAAATGATCTATGCTTTTGTGCAAATTAATACCTTCCAAAATCTGCGGATTCAATCCTTTTTTGTCCGAGTTGTTTATAAAATCTGCCATAAAATTGCCCACCAAAAGATTGGAATCTTTGCAAGACAACAGCATATGCGCAAGAAAATTCATATTTGATTTTGAAAAACTATAAAATACCAGTTCAATCCGAAAACACTCAAAATTTGATAATCAACCGTTTTCTACCTTACACCCTAAAGGGAAAAACCCCTGCCCCTAAAAGGGTAAGTTTGATTATCGATGACGTAGAAACCAAAATTTTTAATACTCTGTAACTCGAAGACTTTTCGGATCAGAATCACAGATGAACACAAAATATTCGGGTTTATCCAAAAATCACATTTAGTTAAAATTCCTTTTGCTTTACCCTGACGCTGAAGGGAACAAAATGAATTTCAAAATAGTTTCTGTGCAGAAATGGTACACACCCAAATATTCAGACACAATATCCATTCTAACAAAAATATTTAATCTATGTTTTCGAGAATTGGCTCATGTTTTAATGTTCTGAAATCTACTGCACTCACTGCTGATACGCCTGGTTCTACCATATAAACGCCATAAAGTACATCGACTTCGGCCATAGTAGATTTGTTGTGCGTGACGATGATAAACTGGGATTCCGTACTAAACTTCTGGATGATACGATTGAATTTCTGAATATTAGCATCATCAAGTGGTGCATCCACTTCGTCAAAAATACAGAATGGCGCAGGTTTTAATAGATAAAGCGCAAAAAGCAATGCTGTCGCTGTCAATGTCTTTTCACCACCCGAAAGCTGACTCAAAGATTTTGGCTTTTTCCCTTTTGGTTTGGCTATAATTTCTATATCTGACTCTAATGGATTAGATTCGTCTAGCAAGATCAAATCACAAGTATCATCTTCCGTAAACAAACTTCTGAAGACTTCAATAAAACTAGTACGTACTTGCTCAAAAGCTTCCATAAATTGTTGGGTAGCCGTACCTTCTATTTCTTTGATGGTATCCATGAGACTTTCTTTGGCATCGAGTATGTCTTTGCGTTGGACATTGATATTGTCATACCTTTCTTTCATCTCATTATATGCTTCTACAGCTAGTGGATTGACATCTCCATAGCCAAGCATCCTAGATTTTATTTTTTCAAGCTCTTCTGTGAGTTGGTCATAATCGATGCCTGATTCAGGTTCTTTATTGACGATGTCATTGACGGATATGTTAAATTCTATTCTTAATCGCTCACCTACGGCTTGGATTTGGAATTTTTGCTCTGTAAACTGATCCTTGAGCGTTTGGATAGATTGCTGAAGTGCGGATTGCGTACGAGTGAGATTTCTGACTTGGTCTTCTATCTCATTAATGACATTTTTTGCTTTAAAATAATCCTGCTCAGCTTCGCCAAGGGTAGATTGGTAGTTTTTCTTTTCTGTATATAATTGTTGTAATTCGCCATCTAACTTGATGAGCTGATCTTCGATGTCTATTCGTTCGCGATCTTCAGACATCAACCTTTGTTTGTCATTGGTGATTTTTACATCCAAATCCTTTAACCTAACATCTTTAAATTCCTTATCTTTTCGGAAATTACCTATGAGATTCTGTTGCCTGATGACTGCAATATTGTCGCTATTGTATTGTTCGGCAGAGACAGACATCTTTTCGCTGAGTTTGTCAATGTCTTCATTTTGACCTTCAGATGGTTTGTCTAGTTCAACAATTTTGGATTTAAAAGTCTTCATTTGTTGTTCTGACATAGATATTCGAGACAAAAGATCTTTGATTTGATCCTTTGCTACCTTTATTTTTTGGTCACTTTCGGTCTTTAACTGATTAAACGAATTTATCTGGTGACTGAACTTAATACGTTCTTGGTCAATATTTTGTAACTCTTTCTTTATCTTTTCAATACTAGTAACATGGTCAGTCGCTTTCACTTTGGTAAGTTCGCTTCTTACTTTTTCTAACTCAGCATTATGTTCTAGTTTTATCTTATTATTTTCTTCCAGAAATTCAGCTAGCTTCTCAAGATTCTGTTTCCTACCTATTTTTTTTCCTTCGAATAGTC
>JBGSOH010000050.1:0-17727 GCA_041739205.1 Saprospiraceae bacterium | reverse complement strand
AAATGTGATTCTTGCTCAAAGCTTAGCTGGAAATAAAACAGATAAAAATGCGGCTCAAAATCTACTCACTAGGCTCAACATTGGCCATAAGGCAAAAAGTAATATCAAAGATCTCAGTCAAGGAGAAAAACAAAGGGTAGCCATTGCAAGAGCACTTATCAATCATCCGAGACTCATTCTAGCAGATGAACCTACATCTGCGCTGGATGATCAAAACTGTACAGAAGTGCTCAATCTACTTCATGAACAGGCTAAAGCAGCTGGTTCAGCTCTGGTCATCGTCACACACGACACAAGACTAAAAGACATTATTTCTAATCGAGTAATCCTACAATAACAATGAGTATCATACAATTAGCTTGGCGAAATATTGTCAAAAATCCATTGAATTTATTGCTCAGTATCATACTTTTTGGGCTTGGTGTAGGATTGATTTCTTTTCTCTTGTTATTTAATGCACAACTTAAAGAGAAATTCGATAAAAACCTTGCAGAGATAGATTTGGTTGTAGGCGCAAAAGGTAGTCCACTCCAAATGATACTTTGCAACATGTATCATATCGACAATCCTACAGGTAATATTCCCATCAAAAATGCCGCTCCGTTACTCAGAGATTTACATCCATTGATCAAAAAAGCCATTCCGCTCTCTCTTGGTGACAATTACAAATCATACAGAATCGTGGGCACCAATTATGACCTTGCAGAGCTATATGGCGGAAAACTGAAAGAAGGAGCATTGTGGGTAAAAGATTTTGAAGTAACTATTGGCAAAACGGTAGCAGATGAAACAGGATTAAAAATCGGCGATGAATTTGTGAGTTCACATGGGTTTGTAGACGACGAAGACCTTGCACATGATCATGTGGGATTTAAGGTAGTAGGTATATTCGATGGTACGGGAAGTGTATTAGACCAATTAATCCTAACCAATACAGCTACCATATGGAATGTACACGAACATCCGGAAGAAGAATCCGCAGATAGTACTAGTCATGAAGGACATGATCACGCTGCACATGAAGGTCACGATCATAGCGACCACTTACACGACAACAGTAATGCAGACCTGCTTAATCATCCTGAAAACGAAATAACTTCAGTGCTCATCCAATATAAAAGTAGAACTAACTTCCAGGCTTTAAATTTTGGTAGAAATATCAATGAAAATACAGAAATGCAAGCAGCTTCTCCAGCTATTGAGATCAACAGATTATACAATATGATAGGTGTAGGTACAGAGGCTTTGCGAAGTTTAGCTTTATTGATAGCCATTGTTTCTGCTTTGAGCATTTTTATTTCCTTATTCAAAAGTATGAGAGAGCGCAAATATGAACTAGCCTTGATGCGTGTGATGGGAGCAAGTCGTGCAAAAGTATTTTCACTGATCATTCTAGAAGGATTGATCTTGGCATTGATAGGTTTTATTATTGGTACTATATTGTGTCATGTGGGAATGGAAGTGATCGCCAAATATTTAAAAGCCGATTTTAGATATAGTTTTACAGGTTGGAAATTTTTAAATGAAGAATGGTTGGTACTTGGAATTTCATTGATTTTGGGATTTGTGGCAGCAATAATACCAGCAATGCAGGCAGCAAGGTCAGATATTAACAAAACATTATCAGAAAAATAAGAAAACGAATTGTCTATTTTAATTTTCAAATCGTTCTATTATTGTTGATTAAATAATCGTTCTTAAAATAACAAATCAATCATATTGAAGCTTTCATATAAGTCACTTTTAATATTTCCTGCTCTGTGGTTTGTTTTTATCTCAGCCACCGTGATACAATCTAAAGATATTTGGGCCACATTAAGTTTGGTTACGTTTGAGTCTAGCTACGATCCTGAATTTATGATGGAAATCAAAAAACCAAAGTTATCATCAGCTGTCCAGAAACTAGATGGAACTCAGATAGAAGTAGAAGGTTATATCATTCCATTGACAGGTCAAGTGACTCAAAGTCATTTTATGTTGAGTAAATTTCCACAAAGTACTTGCTTTTTTTGTGGCAAAGCAGGACCAGAATCCGCCATGCAAGTATTCATGAAGGAGAACGTGAAGGTCAAAATTTCTGAAAGAAAAGTAAAGGTCAAAGGCACGCTTATCGTCAATCCAAAAGATATTACAAGTTTATTATACACCCTTGAAAATGGTGTAATCATCGAATAAAAATATAAAATGCGTTTAATAATTGTTCTTCTATTAATGATTTCCTTTTCTCATACAGATGCCCAAACGGATGTGAAGGTAGATAATGTATGGAAATCACTTGCTAAAATCAGTTATAAAAAAGAATACGACGAATTGATGGGATTTAAGGTGGATAAACCAGTCTTCAGTGAGTCTGTCAAAGCTATGCAAGGTAAAGAAGTAACAATCAAAGGATACATCATTCCTGTAGAAGGTTATAAGTCTCACAAAGAGTTTATTTTTTCTGCCTATCCATATAGTATGTGTTTCTTTTGTGGTGGTGCAGGTCCTGAGACAGTGATGGAAGTAGAAGCTGTAGAAGGAGTCAAATATTCTGCGGATGCTGTCTATCTAAAAGGCAATCTCCAACTTAATGATAAAGATATAAATAGACTAATGTACAAATTGGTCAATGCCAAATTAGTCAAACAATAAAAACATTAAAAAAGTACAAGTAGCAACCCATGGATTTTAAGCATGCGATCGATATCAAAACACTGGCTGAAAAATATGCCTTAACAATATCTGGTGATCACACCATCAAAGCTTCTGGTATTAACGAAATACATAAAGTCAGACCAGGAGACATAACTTTTGTGGATGTTGAGAAATATTATCAAAAATCGTTGACTTCAGCTGCCACCATCATCATCATTAACAAAGAAGTACCTTGTCCGGAAGGAAAAGTATTGCTGATAACGGAAGATCCATTTGCCGTATACAATCAGATAGTTTGGGAAAATAGACCTTTTAAACCTTTGAATACAGAGCGTGGCGAAAATGTCGTAATTGGAGATGGTACACAAATAGATCATGGCGTTCACATTGGTCACGACGTCACTATAGGAAAAGATTGTTATATTCAATCAGGTGCTTTTATTGGAGATGGAACGAGTATTGGTGATAGAGTCATTATACAAGCTAGTGCTCTGATAGGAACAGATGCATTTTATTTCAAAAAAATCAATGGCCAATACCACAAATGGCGTTCTGGCGGACGAGTTATCCTAGGTCACGATGTGGAGATAGGCGCTGGGTGTACGATAAATCGAGGTGTATCTGGAGAAACGATCATCGGCGACGGATCTAAATTGGACTGTCAGATACACATCGGTCATGGCGCTGTTCTGGGCAAAAACTGTCTGATAGCTGCACAAACAGGTATTGCTGGCAAAACCATCGTAGGTGATAATGTAGTCATGTATGGTCAAGTTGGTGTAGCCCAAAACTTATATATAGGTGATGGAGCCGTATTGCTCGCAAAAACAGGTGTCTCTAAAGATCTCGAAGGTGGCAAAACCTATTTTGGTGTCCCCGCTGGAGAAGCAAGAGAAAAGTATAAAGAAATCGTAGGTATTAAATCATTATTGGAGAAAAAGCCTACACCTTCCACTTAATATTGCATCCTGCACTTGGGTATTGTTTTGTCATTGGAGCTTCGCCACGAAGGAGTAGATCCAAGGCTAGTCTCATATCCTTACCAGTTAGTGGTTTGTCATTTCCAGGACGCGACTCATCTAGTCTGCCTCTATAGTACAACTGATCATCAGCATCAAATATATATAAATCTGGTGTACATGCAGCGTCATAAGCTCTAGCGACATCTTGGGAATCATCATAAAGGTAAGGAAAAGGATACATCAATACCTTTGCAATTAGTTTCATTTTGTCGGGTGTATCATCGGTATATTTGTCGGCATCATTGCTGCTAATGGCTACAAATCCGATACCTTTCTCTTTATAATCATTGGCTATTCTTATCAATTCTTGGTTAACATGAATGACGTAAGGACAATGATTGCACAAAAACATGACAACTGTTCCATTTTGACCTTTTATGTCTTTGAAAGACAAGTCACCTCCTGAAACTGTGTCTGGTAATAAAAAATCAGGTGCTTTAATACCTAGTTGCAACATCTTTGATTCAGTAAGTGCCATGATTTATTATTTTGGTGTAAAGATAAAAATGAATATTTCTAAAAGAAGAAAAGCCCTTCAGATTAATTTTGAAGGGCTTTTCTTTATGCTTTATTTCTCTAAAAGACTTATTGAGCTGGTGTCGCAGCTACTTCTTTGTTTGCAGCTAAGCTGATAGAAAGTGTGATGTTGTCATCAATAAACTTGTCAGCTAAGTTGTCGAAGAAAGTTTTTGAACCATACTTGATTCCCCAGTCAGTTCTGTTGATTGTGAATGGAGCAGCACTTACATTTACATTGTCACCTGCAACTGTTACGTTTGCTGGGAAAGTGATAGACTTTGTTGTCTCTAATAAAGTAAGGTTACCAGTAACATTTACATTTGCACCTTGTACATCAGTTGCTGGAGCAACGCTTGTAATTTCAAACTTTGCAGTTGGGTATTTTGTAACGTTGAAGAAATCTTCTACACCATCTTTAGCAGTTCCTTTAAGATGACCTTCTAGGCTTGCTTTCTCGTCTCCTTGTAAATCAGTAACTGTGATAGTGTTCATATCAAGTGTGAAGCTACCTCCTGTAACGCTATCTCCTGTCATGAATAATTCACCTTGAGTAAGATTGATTGTTCCCATGTGTTTACCTGCAGGCTTAGAACCTTCCCAAGAAATTTTAGTTGCAGCTGCATCAGCTACGAATTTTGCACCTTCTGTTGCTGCTACTGCATTTGCATCAGTTGCTTCAGTTGCTTTTTCTTTACATGAAATGATAGAAAGAGCTAAAACGAATAAAAGAGAGAATCTGAAATGGTTTTTCATTTTAATAAATTTATTAAGATTAATTAATTTGTTCCAACAAATAAATGATCAGAACAATATACTGTACTGAGAGAGTAAACGAAGAAATTTTGCTTTTAGTTTTACCTAGACTGCAAATAAATCACAATAATTTGTTAATGTGTGTTTTGAATAGAATAAACAAAGTCCTTTACACTCTGAATGCTATTTAATATATGGACATTTTCTGGTAGCGTAAGATTTTGACTTGCAGTCTGAAACCCGGAGATAAGTATTTTAGCGTCTTTAGCATTTTTTGATAATTCATCAATATAAGGTTGCAAAGGTGTCTCTGCAAAACTGTCATTAAAAATTGTAAATATGTATTCTGCCTTAAAAATAGACTTTCCTTCTAGAACATCAATCAGTGGTGTACCTGACCCTAAGTTAATGACTTTAGTTTTATTTTTTACCAATATATAATGCAAAAACAAAAGGCTCAATTCATGGCTTTCATTTTCAGGTAAATATATTAGACATCTTATACTATTGTTGAGTTCTGATCTGCTCAATCTATCTATCTCAACAATAGTCTTACGCTTTATAATGTTGCTCACGAAATTTTCATGAACAGACTTAATTGAGCCCGCAATCCACATCATACTCAGCTTATCAAGAAGGGGATAAACCACATCATTCATCGTCTCTTCAAAACCCTTGGAAGATATTTCATGATCTAAGATTATATTAAACTTTGACTCATCCAGCTCAAAAGTAGACAACATCATTGAATCCAACTGATCTTCAAAAACTTGCCCAACTTCTGTGTACTCACCCACTTTTTGCTTCACTTGATCAGAAGTCATTGTGGCAATCTTTGAGATTTTGTACCCTTTTTTATTTAAAAGAGAAATATTTAATACTTTTTGTAAATCAGAGTCTTTGTAGTAACGGATATTAGTGTCTGTCCTATGTGGCTGAATGATACCATATCTTTTTTCCCAAATACGCAAGGTATGGGCTTTCACGCCTGATATACTCTCGAGATCTTTTATAGAATATGCAACCATACAGAACAACTAAAATAAATACCAAAATGTAAACATGGAAGTCGGAACAATTCACATTTAAAATAGTTTAAAAAAATACATCGTTGCATTTGTAAATTATAATCTCCAAAAGCTGTATTTTTGATGCTAATTACACAATATTATATGGTAAGCTTAAAAAGATATTTATTAATCTCATCCTTTACTTTAGTTACGTCCTTTGTTTGGGGACAAAGTTATTGGTTTGGCCCAAAACTTGGCGGTGCTATGTCATTTCAAAGTTGGGGTGACGGCACATCAGGAAATAGCTTGAATAGAGATCCTTTATTCTCCTTAAATGGTGACCTGATTGTAGAATCATATGATGAGTTTAAAAAAGGAGCTCTGTATGCAAGTGTAGGATACCACACTAGGGGAAGTTCCATTCAGATTTTTAGTTTTAACAATGCGTTTTTGCCTCGACAAGGTTATAAATTTAATAATATAGTATTGGAATTAGGTGCAAAACGATCATTAAACCTTAGCAAGGATTTTGATCCCTATTTTATTATCGGAATACGTGGAGAATATACAGTAAGTACAAACCTCAAAGACATTAGGTTTCTCAACAATCCTTTTACACCAAATGATGTCTTTGTCAGAAAGTTTAATTACGGTGTAACTGCTGGTGGAGGATTCGAGATGGAAATGTCGGAACTAAGTAATATATTTTTTGAATTTGCTATTCAGCCAGATTTATCCTTTCAATACGAAGCTCCTCCACGTGCGGTAACTGATCCATTTCAGATTGGTCAAACAGTAAATTTACCATTAGAAAGAGTTCGAAATCTCTCCTTAGAGCTAAAAGTTGGGGTAAAATTCCTTAGAAAAGTAGAATATATAGATTAATAATCATTTAATATCTTTGAAATGAAATTTTTAAATAGCTTTTTTTTATTCATCTTATCTGTGACTTTGGTGTCTAGTCAGATAACCGTTACGAATTCAACTTTCCCATCAATAGGCGATACACTTAAAACTAGGATAACAAGTAATCCATCATCTCCAGTAAATGTAGGTAGTACGAATGGTCCACAAACATGGAATTTTAATTTCTTGAATTCTGGTGGTTTTATTTCCAATGATATTTATATAAGCCCTACCTTAGGGACACAAAGCGCTGCATTCCCTGATGCCAATCTCATGATATTATCAGATGGTCAAGAACAATATCTAAAAGTAAGCCCAACAAAAGTAGAAGCGCTTGGTTTTGGCGGGGAAAATGGTTTTTTGCCTACAAATCTTGCCATCAAATATACTGAGAAGCCAGTACTACGAGTCGCACCTCTCAATTTTATTACGACAAATAACTCTTCTGGGAAATTTAATATAGACCTTGGTACCGATATTCTCCCTGATTCTCTTTTGGCAGGTCTGCCGATTGATAGTATCAGAATCCAATTTAGTGGAACTACATCAGGACTAGTAGATGCTTTTGGTAGTTTATTGATCCAAAATAAAACATTTGAAGTTTTGAGAGAAAAATCAACTGTGACAACCCAAACTGATTTATTTGTTAAAATTCCATTTTTGGGATGGCAAAATCCAGCAAATCTTGGTTTTGAAATACCTGGAGGTTTTGGTGAATTTTTTGGCATTGATACAACCATTAATTATAACTTTTATACCAATACTAGAAAAGAAATCCTAGTTTCCGTAGAGCACAATGCAAATAATGAATTTCAGTCAGTTTCATTTGCAGATGTAGGAGGTATTATTAGCTCATCAAATGATATATCTCTAAATCATAGTATGACGCTTTATCCAAATCCTGCAACACAGTTTATCAATATTGAGACCAAAGACTGGAAAGAAGGTTTGTATTTCCTTACCATCACGGATATGAGTGGAAGAGTAGTCTTTTTCGAAAATACCAAATTGGCTGAAAACGAGAAAAAACAAATATCTATAAATGGACTTTCAGCTGGTCAATACATCTTCACAGCAAGAGACAAATTTAACCAAGGAGTTAGATCTATTAAGTTTGTAATAAACTGATGACTTCGACCTACAAAGATAGATTCGACCTTACTGGAAAAGTAGCCATCGTCACGGGTGCAAGTAGAGGCATTGGAGAAAGTATGGCTCGTGGTTTAGCAGAATTCGGTGCCAAAGTGGTGATAGCTAGTAGAAAACAGGAGGATGTTGATCTTGTAGCTACATCAATGATTAATGACGGAATGGATGTATTGCCTATTGCGTGTCATGTAGGCAACGAAGATCTTCTTCATAACTTGGTAAATAAAACCATTGAAAAATATGGTGGCGTAGATATCCTCATCAATAATGCAGCTACCAATCCTGTCTATGCACCGATAGAAGAAATGAGTTCTGAGCTTTTTGATAAGATGATGAATATCAATGTCAAAGCGGCCTTTACACTTTCTAATTTATGTTTCAAAAGTATGAAGGAGCGTGGTGGTGGATCGATTATTCATATTAGTTCAGTAGAAGGAACAAAGCCAAGTCCAGGATTGAGTTTATATAGTATTAATAAGGCAGCGCTCATCATGCTTTCAAAATCACAAGCAAAAGAATGGGGTATGTATAAAGTAAGATCTAATGTCATTTGTCCTGGACTTGTAAAGACAAAATTCAGTAGTGCACTTTGGTCAAATAAAGAGATTTTAAACCATTGGAATGAAAATATTCCACTCAATCGTATGGCTGATCCCGAAGAAATGGTAGGTCTAGCTCTTTTTCTTGCATCTAATGCATCAAGTTATTGTACGGGAGCTTCATTTACTGCTGATGGAGGGTATCTCATTTCTTAGGATAAGGAAAACAAATTAGGTTAATACCACTTTGTTACCTTCCAACATCTAAACAAAAATCCAACATTATCTCCTGACCTGAAGTATTCTTTACATTATTGCCATTTGTATCCTTGGCAAACCACTTAAAACAAACCTCTGAATTTCCATCATCGGTAATCTCCACAATACCAAATTGTCCTGGCTCTTTACTATAACCATGAGAATATGGTCCACCTTTGTACGAACCAGGTCGATCAAGAGCAGCAGCATGAAATACTTTTATTGGAGCTCCTCCACCCGTAGCATAATCACTATTTGTGCCATCATCCATAGCCACCATATGCGCATCACCACTTAGGATAAAAACAGGTATATTGTGTTGTTTGATAAAATTGGCAATTCGCTGTCTTTCTTCTGGATAGCCTCCCCAATTGTCACTTTCTTTGCACTTATAATTCGGACCACCGGGCGCATTTATCCAAGGATATGAACTGACCCATGCCACAACTTTTCCTTCTTTTTTCGCCTTCAACATAGCATCTAAAAACCATTGCAAATGTGCTTCATCACCAAAGTTGGTGCCGATTTTTGTTCGTTCACAATCTTTATACTCTGGCCTTATTTTTTGAGATCGAATATCTGTGAGTATAAAAACCACTCGTCCTACTTCAAAAGTTTGTGAAATGGGTCCATCCTTTTTATCAAAAACTAATGGATAGTGTGGTACATGAGATTTGTAGGCTGAAATAGATTCCGTTTTACATGGATTGGTAGCATCTGCATTGTTTGGTCCAAAATCGTGATCATCCCACATATAAACAAAAGGAACACTTCTATACAATGCTGATTGAGATGGTGATGTAAAAACTGATTGGTATGCATCTTGAAATCTTTGGGTACAGTTAGAGTCGATGTTTTCGTAATGAAGATCTCCTATTTGCAGGTAAAAAAGTGGGTTTTCCTTTAATATCGTGTTAAAAATAGGACTATTGGATCCTGTCTCAGAACAACTGCCAAATACAAACTTGTATGACATCGCTTTGGTATCAAAAGTAGAAAATGTGGATGATGACACTGATAGTTTAGATCCTTTAGGAGTAATCTCATAGATATATTTAGTAGAAGCTTTTAGGTTTTTAAAAATGGTTTTTGATTGATAATTTTTTTCTGCAGTCAAAATTGTTTTCTGACTTGTCACCAATTTTTTAGAAACTTCTTCTGTGATGCTTATTTTAAACTCATTGTCCACATTTCCTTTTATCAATATCGTACCTTGGTCATGCGTAACTCCTCCGACAAGAGCATATTGAAACCCATGATCTGACAAAGTTGATGTAACAACTTTACTAGAATGGCAACTTGAAATCAGCATTATAAAAATGATATACTGAAAAATATTGGATAGTGTCATAATTATAACTTATCTAGAAAATAAAATGACAAAGGTAATTAGGCTGACCCAACAAATTGAATATGCCACTCATTAAACTGATGGGTTAACTCAAAATTAATAATCAAAATGACAAAATCTCTTCATGTAAATTATTTCTTCTCAGATTCTATTTGATCTCTGGCTATGACTTTTTCTTGTAATGTGGTTCCTGCTGTTATCATGGAGACTGTGTGAACACCTGTATTTAATCGTTTGGTTCTGATTCTTTTTCGGTAATGACCTTTATTCATATATTCGTGATCTGCTATGGAATACAAGACATTTTTATCATCTTTTAATTGCAACACTACATGACTTGGTTTTTCTACATAAAAATGAATATCTACCAGATCTGAATTAGGTACAGGAATGACTTCTAAAACTTTTGATTTATCAGGAGCTCTAGGTTTTAGTTGTTCTTTTGACGCTTTATTCTGTGCCATAATCTGACCAGTTTCTGGATCACAAGGATCAATTGAAGCTACAAAAACAGCATTGGGCATAGTTTCAAAACCTACGTCAAGCAAAATGGATTGACCAGCTACAAAACCGACCGAACTTTCATTATCTATAGTGCTCAAGGCTATAACTTCCTGCACTGCTGAATAAACATTTGAATATAGTGTACTATCTCCCAAAGATAAATTCATATCTTCACATTCATTGACCAATAAGTTAATCCCTACACAAGTACAATTGTTATCATACTTATCTTCTACAGTTGCAGCGTTCTGATCATCACAAAGCGTGCCTGCAACAGGACATTTTACGGCTTTAAAAGCAATCTTGCCAATACCTCTACAAGTTGCAGTCCCATCCAAAGATGTTATTAAGATGTATCTTGCAAAGATTCCAGTCAGGTCTGGACCTACAAAACCACCATAATTTGGTTCGCCTGAAGCAAGTGGCCAGTTGTAATCACCAACATTAGACCACGAAACTCCATCTTCTGAAAAATCTATAGAAACAGATTGAAATCCTTTATTCGTTTCATTTAAGACATTATAATTCCATACATGTGCATTGACCATTTCGTATCTTTCACCAAGATCATACTTGATCCAATGACTGTCTTCTCTGACTGGGTTTGGATTTTCATTTACGGTGCAAGATAACCAGTTATTAGATGGACTATTGCTCAATTGATCAGTAACATTACATTTTTCGTACGGTGAATAATTAGCTAATGGGCTATCACAATCTGGTCCGCTACATGGAGTTCCCGCACAAGTACAATTATTATCATATTGATCATCATTGGTAAAAGGATCTCCATCATCACATAGCGTACCTTGTGGTATACAAGCAATTTTACAACCATAATCATATAGATAAAAAGATGGAATTCGCTTCCAAACTCCTGCAGGTGTAAATGGTGTTTGCCAGAAAGCACCGAAATGCTCACTACCTGTACCTTCCTTATGATTTACTTCAAAATAATAAAATGTACCTGCTTGTAAATTTAGAAAAGATGTACTTTGATAGATGTACTTATTGTGTTCTGTCATACCTGTATATCCTGTGACCAATATTTGATGAGCTTGTTTATTCTCAGGATTGTCATCACTACTTATAAACAAAATGACATTGTCATCACCTGTAATATTAAATTTATACAATCCAGAAACAGGTACAGTTAAATAACCTTGAACTAAATTTCCAACATTATTCTCCACAGATGAGCTTCTAGTACCTAAGATAGGCAGCGATGCGCTAAAATTAGGAATTGCTGGAAAATTAGGACTCAAATATAAATCATTAAGACTACTACCTGGAATATTGTCATACCGATATCGATCTATTTTAGTTCTCTCTCCCACACAATTATTGGTTGTGTTGGCTTTCCCTACACAATTACAGTGTCCATCTTGTTTATCATCAATGGTATTTGCATTACCATCATTACATACAGTGTTTCTTTCAGGACAAGGTTGAGGTTTACAACCTACGTTATTTAAATATTGGGCAGTGATAACATTCCAATTTTGATTGGATAGAAAATCACCTTGCCAGAAAAGCCTACAGTGATCGCCACTAGTACTTTCGACATACCAAAGTTCAAAATAGTAGTACTCATTTTGATTTAAAGATATAGAACTAGATGTTTGCTCTGGATACTTTGTGTGTTCAAATTCATTGGTAAAAGTATTGGTATATGCTCTTAAAGTCATATTGGCTGGAGAGCTATTAGTACTTAAATAAAATCTTACTTTACTATTGCCAGTCACATTAAACATTACATTCCCTGAAGTAGGGACGTGTATATACCCAGAAATTTTGGCTCCGAAATAATTGTCATAATTGAGTGGTGCATTGACACTGTACAATGTTTGACTGACGTCTGGCTTCTGTGGAAAAAATTCATTGGCCGTTAATTCAGAAAATTGATCTTCATAAATGCCTCTCCAACATTCCCACTGTACACTTCCTGGCTCACCGACACATATTTGGGCATGAACCTTTGGTACTAACAATAACAATAAAAAAAGTATAAAGTGCTTCATTTTAATAATCGGTTTCTTATGAAAACATACCCAATGGCATATAATTAGATGGTAAATCTGCTGGACAAGTCGGAGAATAAAAATTACATAAATTAGGTAAAATATATCCTAAATCATTGGGTGAAACACCATACCAAAGTGCTAACTCAGCATAAAATTCATCCACTGATGTAGTAGGCAAGATACGCCCTCGAGTACTTAGATTAAATTCATTATTTGTGAGTGCCAATGATGGATAGTTTCCATAAATTTGGGTACCAGTAATAGGTCCACCCATCACCATTTGATTGCCTCCCCATGCATGATCTGAACCATTTCCATTGGATGTCAATGTACGTGCAAAATCAGAAATAGTAAAAGTAACTACATTATCATGCTGACCGATTTCATTCATCGCATCATTAAATTCTGCCATAGCATTACTCAGAACTGGCAACATCGCGTTTTGATTTCCAATAACATTATCATGATGATCCCATCCGCCATACGTCACATAATAAATCTGTCTGCTGGCACCTAAAAAAGATCGTACGCTGATGAGTTCTGCTATTTTTTTCAGATCTTGAGATAAACTACTTGTAGAAAAAGAGGTCGTAAGTGGCACTACATTTTCTAGCGCTATTCTGAATTTTTCGATACTTTCTATGGATTGTTTGGTCAGTGTACCGATCGTCTCGTGAAATACATTGCTGTATTGTTGCTCAACCATGCTTTTGATGGCATTATTTTTCAAACTTGTCTTATACCCCGCATCACTCCACCAGGATGGAAAAGGAGTAAATCCAATACTTGATCCAGTTGTACTCCTACTTATCGAATATTCATTATATTCATTTCCAGTCTGAAATCTGTTTTTTCCACTTAGCGAAATATTCATGGAGATCTCAGGAATGGTATTCATATCATGAAGAATATCTGCAATTCTTCCAGCCACACCTACTGCAGACCTACTTTGAGGGACAGAAGTCTGCCATTGCATGATCTGGTCTGAATGCGAATATAGTCCGAGTGGAATCTTCTTTAACCCAGAATCATATTCTGTCTTATTGGCAATTGGCTCAATAAGTGTTCCTATATTGGCAAGAAAAGAAAGATCTCCTTGATCAAACATATCTCTTACTCTAGTCATACCAGCATGTACAGCATATGATTTACCACCATTATTATAATTAAGTGGAATGAGTTGCGCAGGATTTGCATTATTGCTTAAAGCCAATGATCCTCTTGTAGCTACATAGCTTGCATATTCTGATGTTTCTGTCGGGATTAAAACATTGTGTGTATCACACCCACCAGCAAGGAGAATACAAACCATCGCTTTATAATCTCCTGTATTCGCTAGAATATGTGGTCTAGCTGCCAAAGTATTGATTGCCCCAAGATTTAGTACTGATGACAAAAATGCCATCGAACCTACCGTAGCACAACTAGCTTCACCCAAAAATTGTCTTCTATTTATATGTCTTTTACTCATGATTATTTATTAATTAGGTATTCGGGTGCTGTCATTATTAAGTAAATGGCAAGTTTAACTTTATCTGACTTTTCTGCATCTGTTGTATTCGGAAATTCTTTTAGAACACTAATAATAACTTCTAATGAATGATCAGAAACTCTACCTTGAGCCAATAAAAGATTTAATTTATCCATCAAAATGTGCAATTGATCATTGGTCGTCAATGCGAGATGATCCGTAATATCTAGCGTTGAAATCTCATCAGCATAATTTGCATCAACCTCATTAGTAAAAAGATCATATTCGTCTGCTACATCATTACTTATCACCCATCTATACAATCCATTAATATATCCTGCAATAGTCTGTGCATCAGTGATCTGAAATTCTGGTCCTTCAAGACCACCAGCTTCTATAGGTCCTATAGGTTGATAATCTTGTTGGAAAAAATTAAAAACACTTGGCGATGTTAATGGTCTTTGTCCAGTATACTGATAAACATAGCTCATATCATTGCGATAATTACCGCTAGCAGTATATGCATTAAAGGCCTTATTTATCTGTACATATCGTATGAATGGCTCCCTTAACATTCCAAAGTCTGTATTATCACCCGAATCACAACTCAATGCCTCTGGGTCAAGCAAAATTGCCTTTACAACGGCAGCAAGATCGCCTCTCACTCCTTGTCCATTGTTAATAAATATATTGGCTACGCGCTCCACAAAAGCTGGGCTAGGATTGGAGGTAACCATCCTTTTGATTAGAAATTTAGAGACAAATGGTGGTGTATTCTGATGGTTAAACAAATTATCTAATGCATCTGAAATATCTGCGACCCCATCTACAGGATTTCTGTTGGGTACTTGAATTCCATTTAGTAAATTCTTTACCCCAGGTTCGTGCCACGTATTCCACATAGCCATATCTGCAATATAGCTTGTATCATTGAGTGCACTACGATTCCATTGCGTACGATCTGCCCATGTCAAACCCGTAAATATTTTTGAAAACTCTATGATGTCTTCATTATCATATGAAGGTAAAGGCAGGCCAGCTGCATCAGTAATTACAGTCCCATCATTATTCAACATAACAGTCCCAATGGTAAATAATTGCATCAACTCTCTAGCATAGTTTTCGTCTGGAAACTGATTGAGTGCAGGATTTGACTTAGGATTATTCAGATATGTGAGATAAGAACCCATAGAAGGATGAAAAGTAACATCTCTTAACAAATCTCGATAATTACCAAATGCATTATTAAGTAAAATATCATAGTAAGTGCCAAGTGCATAAGCATTGTTATTAAATCCTGACACTTCTGAAACTACAAGCATCTCACTAAGTGCAAATGCTACCCTTAGTCTTAATGCATCATTTGAAGTCATCAGATATTGCCACCAAGCATAGTCCCAAAGGCGATTACCCGCACCAGATGTTGGAGTATTGGTAGAATCCTTTACCATTTGATGAAATGTTCTGATTTTTGATTGCAGTGTGAATGGCATCGGTATCGTAAGTTGATTTTCTATCCATGCTTCTACCCCAATCTGTGTCACAGAACTGATATCGGCACCGTTGTATCCTAATGTTGCTTGAGACAGGAACCTAGATGCTGCATTCTCATTTGGCAAAAAGCCAGACTGATTTAGGGTGTTTTCAGGGGTACTAGGTTCTGTACTGCTACTTGCGCTGACATTGACGCCCATGTATCCACCATAACCTATTATGATAGTATCGAGCTGGGCTTGCAGGCTCAACATTATAAAAATGCTGGCTATTGTTAAAACTGATTTTCTAGAGTTCATTATTGGCTACTTTTGGGTGGATGATTGACCCATGTAGGATGCTAACTTTTCCTTTAATGTTTTATTCTCTTCTTCTAGTCTGATCATATGTTGCCACAGCCATTCTATTTGGGTCAATAGTTTTGCATCCATTGACTTAAGTTCATATCCTTCTTTTACAAGATCTGCTGCTGAAGGCATGTCTACAAGATGTTGATTGTTTTTAATAGATTCTGACACATCTGATAATGAAGGTGTTTTTTCAAAAGCATTATCTGCCCAATCTGCGGTAGATCTAAGAGAAACTTTGACCCTTTCGGTCAATATTCCATTTTGTACATATAGATTATAATTTCCCGGTGTTGTGATTTGAGTGGTGTCACCAATGACAACTTTGCCCGAAGTTTTCAACATCATGATTTCCTGACCGTTCAGAAAAAAAGTAAATGACACAAATAAAATTGTAAAGATTCTTGCCTTCATGTTTTTAGATATTTTGGATTCACAAATATAAGACAATATTTTAATATATAAATAAGTGTTAACCTTGAAATTTAACATAAATTTTCAAGGGTATTAACGGATGTTTGTCCTATAAATTTATATTCTTTTGGATTGAAAGAGTTTAATCAAATAAAATATTGCTATTTGTTAATTTTCTTGTACCCCTAATGTTGTTTAAAACTAGGTAGCTTGCTTACTGCAAAAATTGAAAATTTAAAAGAATTGTCCAAAAATTGACGCTCACAAATTGGAATAACCTTATCTTGCATCAGTTTACGTATAAAACGGTTCGAGATTTAGAGCCAAAACACATTAAAATATGCGAATAATTAAATGGCAGAAACTGATTCTATTCGGTTTTATTTTTTCTATAGCAAGTTGTTATGATCTTGAAAATGAAACTCAGTTTGACTTAGGTAGTCAGGAATACAATCTTGCAGTTCCACTTATTGATTCCAAAATAACCCTTGGCAAACTTTCATCAGACTTAGACGGTAATACATCCATTCAAATAGATGCAGATGGAAAAGCCACCGTATTTTATAATGGTGAAGTCATACGTCGCACCACAGCCGCAATATTTCCACCGTTCCCAGGACTTTTGCCCATTCCTATACAAGATAGTGTTTGGGTAGAAGAAATTTTTGATAAAGCAAAATACTCCATAAAAAGAGCTGTTTTTGATGGTACTAATATATGGTTTACCTTTGAAAATGCTTTGCCACAAGATGTAAATATCAAACTTACCATTCCAGAACTATCTAAAAATGGTCAAGTATTTAATCAAGATTTTATTTTAAAATATAATAATTCATCTCCTGCTAAATTAGTTACAGAAAAGTTTTCTGTGGATGACTGGTCACTTATAAGCGGCAACAATTCCATCACATTTCAATATCAAGCAAGAACAAACGATGGCACACCTATCAAACTTGACCTTGCCCAAATGAACTTTGACCTCATCAAATTTTCTTATTTAGAAGGATATTTAGGATACCACATTTTCCCGATTGAAGGCAGTAATGTGGATGTAGGATTATTTAATAAATGGCTTAGTGGAAGTTTTAGCTTTGAAGACCCAAAGATTACCATTAGAGTCCAAAATGCATTCGGATTACCTGTAAGATCACGCGTGAATAAAATGTCACTCACATCTATCACTGGTAGCAATGTCAATTTAGAGAGTTCGTTTATAAATACAGGAATAGACTTTGCCTATCCTTCATTTTCTGAAATCGGAACTGTAAAAACTACTGATTTTATTTTTGATAAGACCAATTCAAATCTAAAAGAAATATTTAATGAAAAAAC
>JBGSOH010000454.1:0-2609 GCA_041739205.1 Saprospiraceae bacterium | reverse complement strand
ATTGTCCTTAAATGATAAAAATATCAATGGATTATCTACAAATCTCGTACTATCACTTATAGCATAAAGATCCAGGTTAAATCCCAATGGTTTAAAAATATACCTATTCCCCTTGACCGATGTATAGTCAAAACCAAAGGTAGCATTGTAAGAACTGAGTGAATAAAAATTTATAATATTAAGAGAACTGAATCCAAGACCGATATTGGTATTAGCATCTTCTACAAAACTTTGGTAAAACTTATCCTTAATCAACCCTGTCCGCCAAGCCAATTTACCTAGGCCTAAAAAATCCTGAAAAGAAGGAATATTTAGATTGTTTTGAATAGAAATATTCCTTGTACGAGCAGAAATACCACTCACTCCAGGATTAAATCCTAATTCTGTACCAAGTTCTGCTCTCAAAGAATACTTTTCAGATCCTCCCAAAAGATTCCTGTTTTGTAATGCTCCAGCAAGCGAAACACCAAATAATCTTGATGCTCCGAGTGTACTAAAATAACCTTCTAAACTACCGTCAAAGATCCATTTCTTTTGAAAAGGTGTGAGCAAAATATCAAAATTCATAATACTATCGTGGACAGCATCTGGAGCAGAATTGATCGTTACAAAGCGATATGTACCAAGACTATTCAATTTTTTGAATGTTTTCAATCGCTCTTCTCTGCGCAATTTTGTGCCTTCTCTAAAAAAAATAGAATTGCTTAATAAGGAAGGTTTGACCAAAAAATCGGTGGATTGCCTGTAAAAATTAATATTCTGAAGACTATCTAATACTAAATCATCAGAAGATTGCTCCTTAATAAAATCAGTGTAAACATTTATCCTACCAGTGACATATTTCTGATGAAAAGTATCCGGTAATGGTGTTTTTATTTCAAATACTATATCTATATCTTTGTCATTACGGCTACTATCTCCTTGAATTTCAATGTAATTATTTGAAAAATTAGCATATCCGTTATTCTGTAGATCAAGTGACATTCTCCCTTTTTCTAGTTCAAATTGTGTATAATCGATATAGTCTCCCTTTTTGACAAAAGCAGCATCTTTGGTCGATTCTATAAAAGACAATAATTCAGTATCGTCAGATCTGTAGGCTATGGATTTAACCTTGTATCTTTCGCCAGGAGCGACGATGTAGGTTACCTTGCTAATAATTCTTTCCCATACTTCATTCGTACCAGAACTTTCAAAACCAACCAAATCATTGGATTCTTCTACGATAAAATCAACTTTTGCTTCATAATAGCCTTTATTGAGTCTAAGATAATTTTCCATCTCTTGTACAGTCTTAGATACAACTTCTTCTTTATAAATACTCGGTTGTTGCCCCAGTGCTCTTAAACCATTATGATACCACAAAGTGTCTTCTAAACCGCTATTTCTGAGATAAATCCACTCTTTGGGTATAAAAAACAAAAGTTTTTCGTTAGGTTTGTCTTTGATGAAAGTCAACAATTCTGCCTCTAATGATTTTTTATCATTAATCTTTGTATTTGATTTAAAAAGTATCTTTGTGCCTTTTATGAGACTTTGTTCATCAGCCAAATACTTTGAAGAATTGCATGATGCTAACATTATCATGGCAAATCCAATCAGGCTTATGAAGAGTATCTTTGGTATTTTAATTATTGTCATTACTTCATCAAAAAAATAATACGTTTTGATATCAAAAGCCCAAATTAAAGATATTCGTGCCTTGCATCTTCCAAAATTCAGGCAAATTTATAACAAATTCATCGCTGAAGGTGATAAAGTATGCATCGAATTGCTTAAAAAGCAAAAATATGTGATTTCAGATATTTTCATAACCCAAGGAAATGAAGATAAATACTCAATATATCTAAAAGAACACGCTGATATTGTGACGATTGTACATCAAAAAGACATGGAACAGATGTCAGCACTCAAAACGTCGTCCAGCATCCTTATGTTGTTGCAAAAATCAGAAGAAGATATTAGCTTAATGAATATTGATACTAAATCTGCTATATATTTAGACGGTGTACAGGATCCAGGCAATGTAGGCACCATTATCCGAATTGCTGATTGGTTTGGTGTGGATATGGTAATTAGGTCGGTAGATACAGCAGATTTTTTCAATCCCAAAGTCGTACAGGCTACCATGGGAAGCTTGGTTAATGTAGAATTAGTGACAGCAACATTACCTGAATTATTGACTTATAATCGCGTAATTTATGGCACTTTTATACATGGACAAAACTTGTCTGAAACAAATATAAAAAATAATGGGATCTTGGTAATGGGTAGCGAAGGAAAAGGAATTCAATCTGAAAACGAGCCTTATATCAATGAGAAAATCACTATTCCTGGAGCGGAAAGTAAAATTGCCGAATCGCTAAATGTAAGCATCGCAGCCGGCATCATTTGTAGTGCTTGGAAGAGCTAAATTATTGACTTTTAATACTATAGTAAAAAACTTGCTGGTATGTCGGTAAGAAATTCATAACTCCTAGTGTCATGGTTCATTCTAGCACAATAAGTAGAGTTTCCATTCGAAACAATAAGATATGGCGCTTGAAGCTTCATGTTATACACCGCTATTTGGTCAAAAGTAGTTTGCGAAATTTTAATATCTGGGGCTT
>JBGSOH010000443.1:0-35107 GCA_041739205.1 Saprospiraceae bacterium | reverse complement strand
GCAGGTGCTTTGTAGGGATTGCTACCATTGTAAGTGGCAAATCGATTAAAAATCTGGACTGTTTCTGGATTCTTAAATTGGCTATGGTTATAATCAGATAGCGAACTAAACAAAAAAGAAAACTTGGTAGATTTTAATGCTTTATAAATTTTATCAAAAGGTAATTTAAGTATCTTATTGACAGGATACTCTAAAAATAACTGACCAATATTGCGGTAAGTACTTTTGGCTGTTTCTAAGTATTTAAGAACTTGATTTTTATCTTCACCAAGTTTTGTTGCCATCTCGTCAGCAAACTCTTCCACATTAGCATAAGCATTTACGATCTTTCCTGATTCGAAAAAGTATTTACAAGCTATCTGAGCCCTAGTATAGGTAAAATAGGTCTCTGCTCTCTCCCCACACAAACGAAACAACTCTGTAACTTGCTCTGGCTGAGTAAATAATGAAGGCCCTGCATCAAACTGGAAACCATCTCGTTCAAAATGGCTCAGCTTGCCACCTGGATAGCTGTTCTTTTCGTAAACGACCACATTGTATCCTTTTGCAGACAACCTTATAGCGGTGGCTAGACCTGCAATACCACAACCTATTACTATTGCTTTTTTATTGTTCATCCTGCAAGATGTTTTGACTCCATATCAACGATCCTTTATGTAAATTGAGCCGTAAACAATTTGAAGTGCATGATGTTCGTAAAAAGATTTTATTTTATAATTATATAATATTTGGATGGACCAAATCACCACTTTTACTATTTTTCGATTGTCGGGATGGAAAAACAAAGTTTTTGCATTAAAAAGTATGGCCAAGTTTGTTCCTACTTGTAAAGGTGTAGATGGTCTAGAATTTGTAAAATTAATGGGAAGCGGTAGTGGTGACGGATTTAGCGTTTTACCGAATCTAGAACAATATACCCTACTGTGTGTCTGGAAAAACGAAAGATGCGCTGAAAGTTTCTTTAGGGATTCGCCCATTTATCAGGAATATCTCGACCATACTAACGCACACCAGACAATTTTTTTAAGACCAACGATGGCACATGGACTTTGGGGTGGTCAAAATCCTTTTGCAACAGATCCATCTGTGTACCATGAAGATAAAGTAGTAGCAGTTTTGACAAGAGCTACCATCAGATGGAAAGATATGATTCGTTTCTGGAGAGATGTGCCACCAGTCAGCAAAAGTCTTCAAGACAGCGTTTCCCCACCTCTTTTTGCTGCCGGTGTAGGCGAGTTACCTTTCAGGTATCAAGCGACCTTCAGTATATGGGAAAATAGTACATTGATGAAAGAATTTGCATACAAGACTAAATTTCATGCCGATATGGTCAGTAAAACTAGAAAAGTAGGCTGGTATAGCGAGGAACTATTTGCGAGATTTTTGCCATATAAATCAGAAGGGGATAGATTGGTTAGGATACCTATGGAAATGTAGATTCGTACAGCAATAAAACAACGGTGAGCTTGGCCACAGAGTGTAGAACACTTCTTGAAATCTTTCTTCGAGAACAGATTCAGATCAGCAAATATCATTTTTAATTTAAAGTAATATTGGTTTACTATTCCCTTATGTAGATACCAATAATCTGCATTGCTTTATTCTTTATAGCACCTTCATATTTTTTGTCTGCAATGACTTTATTTAAAAAATAGACAGTCATTTCTGGGGGAAACTTCTCAATTTGGTAAAGTGCATTTAAATGCAAATTTTCAAGAATGGATTCTTTAAATTCAGGATTCGCAGTTTCGTCTATAGAATTCACAAAACCCATATCAAAGTACCTTACAAGTGTTGAAAAAGCTTTTGGGCTTGGACACAACTTACCTAATCCTTCAATTGCATCGCCGGCATTAGATGAATTTTTTCGATTTAAAAGTTCTTCGTAAAAATCTATGCTAGTTTCAGAAGCTGATCTGATAATAGCTTCTAAAGTAAATGACCGATCTTTATAATTCTTAAATTTACCTGTTTTGTATCTATCTTCCAAAAGTTGAAGATTTGCGACTCTTTCATCTTGGCTTGCTTTATAAAAATACACCATCTTTTCAGTCGTTTTTACTTTGCAAATTTCCTTCCATTTGTTTCCATACAATGTCTTTTCAATTTTTAATTTATAGAAACCTGATTCTTCTAATTTGTACCAATTATTAAACCATTGTGTAAATCGCAGTTCTTGACCCTTTTCTAGTGTTTGGAATCCGACCCTACCACTTCCCACTCTTATATCATTATGCTTAGAATCAATTTGTTGAACGACTTTATTTATGGAGTCAATAAGAAAAACCTTTAAGTCCGCATCTCTATTCAATTCGTTGTAGTAATTTCCCCTAGGGTCATAAAAGATTGAGATTGGCTTCTTGCTCACATTCGTTACTACAAAACCCCATTGAACTTCTTCTCCGAGCATCATCGTGTCTTTACTAAATTCAATACGCGCTTTCAACTTTGGAGCATGACAACTTGTAAGTATTGTCAAGATTACATGGAGTGATATGTATAATGTGATCTTCATTTTTTATTGTATAGTATATATTTATATTTTTTCATATCAAACTATGGCCATTTTTTAGCACTATTTTAGTATTTGCTGATCAAATATTGACTTTATTAAGGTCTTTGATTTGGGTAACCTTATTTAACTCTTAATTAGATAGAGTGTATCCGACATTGACATTTTATCCTTTACTATCTATCGTTGTCTACAGATGAATATTGAAAGTAGGAATCTATTTTAGAATTAATATGACTCTTTTCTGATTGGATTTTAATTAATCTATTTAAGTTATCGTAATAATAGATTATTTCATTTTCGAGTCTATGGTCAGAAAAATTCTTTAAGACAATTTTGAATCCATCGTTATTGTCACCTTGAATCTTTTGAAAATCTACGGTGTGAACAGCTTTGTTTCCCCAACTTTTGTCTGGTTTATAATATCGCTTAAGTATATATTGGTTTGAATTAATGAGAAGATTTGTTGGTGGGATAATTTTTGAAGTCAATATACTGTCTGAATTATAGATTAGGATTTCATAAAGTGTATTATTTGTCCATTTGTTTCGCTCATAAACTTTAAAATAGACTAGTTTACCTTCATAATTTCTACCTGTCATTTCTTTTATCGTGCCATCAGAGTTATATGAAATTGATTGTATTGTCTCCGAATTCCAGTCTAAATCTAGACTTTTAATTTCCACCAAATTGTTTTCAGTATTGTACTTATATTCGGTTTTAATATTATAGTTTAGACTATCATTAGAATAACCTTTTTCATGCTTTATTAACAGTTGATCATATTCATTGTAGATCTTAATTGTAGAGTCTCTTTCAAAATCTTCATCATCTACAAAGTCTTCAAGTTCTAAAATCTTGTTTGAAGAGAGTATTATGATAGTGTTAGTTTCATATAAAGTTCCATCTTCATTGTAGGTTCTTATTATTCTTCGATCCACATGATTTATGATCTCAAGGTCTATATATTTTCTTATTGTATCATTATCTTGAATAATAAATTTTGTTCTTTTTGTTGAAGCATCTATTTCTAAATTTGGCTTTTCATCATAAATATCTATTTGTTCAAAGTTGAGCATATCTTTATAGATATACGGATCTATTTGACTGAATAAAGTAATTGGTAATATTAGAATTATAATAAAAATTAATCTCATAATGACTGATAACTTACTTATTTAAACAACAAACATATAACACATCTACTATTTTTCCAAATATATTAATAGATGTAAATAAAATTATCATTATCTTTCAAATAACTAACCTTAAAATATTGATTCCAGACAATCCCAATATTTAAAATCGGACCCCACCATACATAACCCTACAAAGCAAAATTTAATTTGTAATTAACTTTAAACGCCTGAAATAATTCATTTTTATCTTCTTTAGGCAAATCATCCATTTCTTAGCAAAACGTATATCCCAATCTTATTGTAATTTGTCCAATCTATAAAACAATAAAAAAAGGTCCAGGCGGGGAGCCATGGACCTGTAAATTAATAAACCAATCTCACAAAGTTTATAAATAAAGACGAAAATCCAAATACTATAGGCCGGAAACTTGTCCGACTATAATCAACGATTAAATGGCTGATTTTTCTTTTCTGGATTCTATTAATATCAGGTTGAAAAAAAAGGTCTTTATCAAAAACGATGTGCAAAATGTATTTCTTATTTACCGGAGATGACAAGCATTTTGCTACCTGTCATCTCCAGATATATTTGTTTAATCTACGTTATCGTACAAAAATGAATTATTCGATACAAAGATATTATTGTCATCATCCATATTGACAGTGTAAGAAGAGTTTGATCTTCCGTTTGTTTTATTGGTATCATCTAGCAATACATTTCTTCTAGCATATGCTGGAACTGTCTCCATGTCAGAGATAATTTTTGGATTGTCTAGTGGCTTGCTGTTTGTTTTACGAAGGTATTCTCTTCGTGCTGCATCTGCTTCACTTTTCTTTTTTAACTCTTCTGTTAATCTTCCATTACGCTCTACATATGGATCACTTGTTTTTACACCTAACATATTTATTGTCTTTTTGACATCATCATTGTCAAAATCAATCACATTGTCAGCTGCTATATCTTCGAAGTCAAAAATATTAAAATCATCATCATTTGGCACTTGGTGTACTCTGTCATTCTCAAGGGAGATTTTGACTTGTTCTGTTGCCTTTTCTGCTTTTTTAGATCCACCTTCTCTGAATCCTGTTGCGATCAGTGTGATACAAATTTTTTCTCCAAGAGACTCATCTTTGCAGTTACCCCATATCAAATCTGTTCCATATCCTGCTTCTTCTTGGACGTGCTCCGTGATTTCTCCTATCTCATCCATCGTAACTTCTTTTGTGCCAGAAGTGATGTTCAGTAAGATATGTTGTGCACCACGGATATCATTATCTTCTAAAAGTGGAGAGTTGAGTGCAGCATTTATTGCCTTGCGAGCTCTATCATCACCATCAGCTGTTGCGCTACCCATAATGGCAACACCACTATTTCTCATGACAGTATTAACATCTTCAAAATCCACATTGATATATCCTGGTACTGTGATGATCTCTGCGATACCTTTTGCGGCAGTCGTAAGGATATCATCCGCTTGACCGAATGCAGATGAAAGGGCAAGATTACCATGTATTTGTTTCATCTTGTCATTGGAAATTACCAAGATAGAATCTACATTTTTCTTGAGTTGCTCTAGACCTTCGTGCGCTTGACGCTGACGTCTTAGACCTTCAAATTTGAATGGTAAAGTCACAATGGCTACTGTGAGTATTTCCATTTCTTTGGCAACTTTAGCAATGATAGGCGCTGCTCCTGTACCTGTGCCACCACCCATTCCTGCAGTTATAAACAACATTTTGGTACCGTCAGAAAGCCATCTTCTTATATCATCTATAGACTCTATACAAGACTGTTTTCCTACTTCAGGCATACTTCCTGCGCCTCTACCTTCTGTAAGGTTTGGCCCCAAAGCTATCTTAGTTGTCACTGGGCTAGTTTCCATCGCCTGTGCATCTGTATTACAGATAGCAAAATCAACTCCTGTGATCCCTTGTCTGAACATGTGACCTACGGCATTTCCACCGCCACCGCCTACACCTACGACTTTAATGATGGATTTTTCATTTGTTGGTATATCGAACTTCATATCTCAAAATTTCTGATGGTTAAATAAAAAGGATGGTTAGAATTCAGAATCTGGAACTGTTTCAAAAAAGTCTTTCGTCAATGTGAAAAGCTTATTGAATATCCCTTTTTTCTTAGGACTGTCAGAAGATGTTGTTTCCATTTCTTCTTCGTCTTGAGCTTCCTGATTCATCGATGGCACATTGTTCTGAACAGGCGGAAGACTATTGTTAAAGAACCTTGGCTCTTCTGTGATCTTCTTGAACTCTTCTACATAATGTCCTTTGTCTCCGAAACTATCAATCGTGTGCTTAAGCAATCCAACCGCTGTCGCAAATATTGGACTAGCTAACTGACTAGTATATCCATGCGCTAAGTGCTCGATCGGTTTACCAATTCTAGTAGGCAATCCTGTATGATATTCTGAAAGTAAGTCAATATGTTTGAGCAATGAACCACCACCTGTTAATACAACACCAGCGATAAGTTTATTTTCAAAACCTGATCTTCTCATTTCCCAAAGTACATAATCAAAAATCTCTTCTACCCTAGCCTGAATGATCCTTGCCAGATTCTTTTCTGAAATCTCTTTATGGTCTCTACCTTTGAATCCTGGTATAGTGATGATTCTGTTGTCAACGATTTCGTCAGCCATTGCAGACCCAAATTTGATCTTCAATTTTTCTGCTTGTTCGTTCATCACTGTACAACCTTCACGTATATCTCTTGTGATCACATTGCCACCAAAGGGAATCACACATGTATGACGAATGATACCATCTTTAAATATTGTGATATCTGTCGTACCACCACCTATATCTACTAGTGCTACACCAGCTTCTTTTTCTTCTGCACTAAGCACAGATGCTGCTGAAGCTATTGGCTCAAGAGTGACATCAGCTACTTCAAGACCAGCTTTCTCTACACATCTAAGTATATTACGGCTAGCAGAAATCTGACCTGTGATGATATGGAAATTTGCTTCCAATCTAACGCCAGACATACCTATCGGGTCGAAGATATCTTGTTCATCATCTACAGTGTACTCTTGTGGCACTACGTGAAGAATTTTGTCTCCCGGAGGCAATACAAGTTTGTACATATCCTTGATCAACTTGTCGATATCGTCTTGATTGATCTCCGTATTAGAGTCATGTCTGACTAATAAACCATGGTGATGAAGACTCTTGATATGCTGTCCTGCTATCCCAACATGAACGACTCTGAATTTACAGTGAGCATTACGCTCAGCTATATCAACAGCTTCCCTGATAGCCTTAACGGTCTTATCAATATTGGAAACTACACCTCTAGAGACACCTTCGGAGCGAACCACTCCCATCCCTACTATTTCCAGTTTACCATACTCATTGAGTTGGCCTGCAATAGCACAAACTTTGGTTGTTCCGATGTCCAGAGCTACTGCTGTGTTCTTTAAATTCAAATGATCATTCATAGCAAAAATTATTTAATGATGAATACTTTCCTGTTTGTTAATATCTGTGTTTACAACTTCTGCCAAGGTATCTCTTTTGACCTCAGGCATCTTGATTTTTGGAACATTAGGATTGGACAACACACCTCCAACTTGATTTCCATATTTTAAATTTAACGACTTATATCTATTCCAACCCAATCGTGGCAAACCGTCTCTATAGAATATTTTGAGCTTTTCAAACTTATATTCCATATCTTGAATACCACCGAAAATCACTTTTTCACGACCTATCTTTGGTATCAACACGATGTCACCTATACTGTCATTCTCCACATGGACTTGCTCTATCAATGATGATAAAAACACATCATTTTTTACGTAAGTCATGATGGTGAAGATATCTTTAAGTTTAGAAGGTTTTTCTGATGTCAAAAACTTTGGATCAAACCCATCTTTTAAACCTGTAACTACTGGTACTCGCACTGCATTCCCTTGAATGACAGGCACTTGTTTGCCATTTTCATCAAGATAATATCCTGCTCCAGCTTCTTCTATCACACGCAATACAGGCTTCTTCTGTATCACACGTACGTTTAGTCGGTCCTTGCTATCAAAATAAAGATCTGCTCTCTCGATACGTTTGTCTTTATTGAGTTTGGCTTCGAGTTTTCTGAGATTGAGTGTTTTGATGTTTGATTTCGTAATCGGTTTTCCCGCTTCTGTCATCAAAATTTGCTTCACTTCTTTTTCAGAAATCAACTTTTCGCCACCTTCTATTCCTTCTATATTTATTTCCAAAGTCTTTACTTCGGCATTTGATTTACGGTTGATTGAAAAGAAAAGTAGGGTCACTATTCCAGCTACCAATGAGAACCAGATGATAGCATCTCTCACTCTTTTAATATTCAATTTTTTACCGCTCATTTATTTGTTGCTAATTTGCTGATTTGTTAATTTGCTAAATTGCTCTATCGGTTTATCTATTTACTGCTATAATATTCCTTTATCTTTGGTACAAATGTGTCTATATCTCCAGCACCAAGTGTCATTAGTATTTCAGGATGTTTATCTTTTAATACTTCCATCAATGTCGCTTTGGTCACCAAGGTTTTGTTTTTATTTTTTAGAAGATCAAAAACAATCTCTGACGTCACACCTTCTATCGGCAGCTCTCTTGCAGGATAAATATCCATCAAAATCACTTCATCCAATTTATCCAGTTCGGCTGCAAATCCTTCCACAAAATCCCTTGTACGACTGTACAAATGTGGTTGAAAAATGCCGGTGATCTTTTTATCCGGATATAAAGTCTTCGCTGCATCGATGGCCGCTTTTAATTCACTCGGATGATGCGCATAATCATCGATGTACACAAAATCTTCTCGATCAACTATTTTTTCAAATCGCCGCTGTATTCCTTTGAATTCAGCCATTGCTTTTCTTATTTTATCTTCATCAACACCGCATAATATCGCTGCACTGATTGCTACACAAGCATTCTCGACGTTATGTCTTCCAGGCATATTGAGAAAAACTTTCTGAAAATAATGTCCCAAACCTTGGTAATCAAAAACAAACTTTCCATTTTCTACACCAATGTTTGACAGCTGAATCTGCCCTTCATTCACTCCGAATTCGTACACATTGATATTCCTTTCGGATAATGCATCAAGTTCGGATTGAGTGAATTTATCTAGCAATCCAGTTTTGATAATCAATGAACCATTGTCCTTGATTTTTCCTGCAAAAGCTTTGTACCCTTCAACCATTTCATCTTTATCTCCGTAGATGTCGAGATGATCAGGATCCATGGACAAAATGGCGGCGATGTAAGGACTCAATCTCAAAAATGATCGGTCATATTCATCTGCTTCTAGAACGACTACATCACTTTTTCCAATAAGGAAATTGCTATTATAATCTGCGGTAATTCCACCCAAAAAAGCAGAAACATCGATACCACCTACTTTCATCACATGTGCTGTCATCGAACTTGTTGTTGTCTTGCCATGAGTGCCCGCTATCGCTACCGAACGCTTATCATTGCTCAACAAACCAAGTGCTTCTGACCGCTTCATAAGTGGAAGTCCCAAGGTTTTAAGATGGTTCAACCCTTTATGATCAGCAGGAATTGCTGGTGTGAAAATCACTGTGTCAATATCTGTCGGTATGAGACTTATTTCATCATCATAATGAATGTACATACCTTCCTGCTCCAACGTTTCGGTAAGCAGTGTTTTTGTTTTATCGTAACCAGATACTCTTTTGCCATGGGCAATAAAATATCTTGCTATTGCGCTCATCCCAATGCCACCGATACCTACAAAATATATATGATTGGTATGTTGCATGGTTAAGCGTTTTTTGTCTTACAAATCTTCAAAATCTCCGTGGCAATCTCATGAGCTGCCTCCAATCTTGCAAAATATTTTATATTCTTTTGCAAGCTTATTCTTTTATCATCATCGCTCAAAAGTGTCGTCATCTGATCGTATATCTCAGATTTAGCATCCACATCTTTTAGCAAAATGGCCGCACCTTTATCTACGAGTGACATGGCATTTACAGTCTGATGATCTTCTGCTACATTGGGAGAAGGGATCAGAATGGCTGCTTTTCCTAGAACAGATAATTCTGAAATAGTCAGCGCACCAGCTCTGCAAATCACAATATCTGAAGCAGCATATGCCACATCCATATCTTCGATAAAAGGCACTATTTTGATGTCTTTATTTCCAGCTAGAGAACAAGATTTATATTCTTCAAAATACATCTTTCCTACTTGCCAGATAATATTGACATCGCCTAATGATTTCAATTTTTCAGCATTGGCCAGAACGGCTTCGTTGATCGTTCTGGCACCAAGACTTCCACCAAAGATTAAAACAGTTTTCTTATTTTGATCTAACCCAAGGATTTGTTTAGCTTCTGTTTTGCTGATATTTTTGTCCAGTATGTCTTTACGCACTGGGTTTCCTGTAAATTTTATTTTGTTTTTGGGAAAAAACCTTTCCATATTATCATAAGCGACACAGATCAAACTAGCTTTTGAAGCTAGAATTCTATTGGTCACGCCTGCATATGAATTTTGCTCCTGAAGTACGGTTGGTATCGAAAAAGTATTCGCTATCTTCAGTACCGGTCCGCTTGCATATCCACCTACACCGACAGCCACATCGGGTCTGAATCTTCTTACAATCATCACCGCTTTCAGCATACTGCCAGCTAGTTTAAAAGGGAAAGCCAGATTTTTGACAGACAACTTTCGTTGAAATCCCGTAACATTCAAACCTTCTATTCTGTATCCCGCTTTCGGGACTTTTTCCATTTCTATTTTGCCATTGGCTCCTACAAATAATATTTCCGTTTCTGGCGATTGTACCTTAATGGCATCAGCTATTGCGATCGCCGGAAAAACATGGCCACCTGTTCCACCACCACTAATGATTACTCTCGCCACTTGTTTCCATTTTATCTAATTGCTTCTTCTCTTCGTATGCCGTCTCCACAAATCTACTCACACTCAATATAATTCCAAAAGAGATACATGTGAATAAAAACGAAGTACCACCCATACTTATCATCGGCAATGTCAATCCTGTAGCAGGTACTAGTTGTACCGATACTGCAATATTTGCAAATGCTGTGATCACAATATTCAGTGTCAATCCTACTGCTAGCATGGCACCGAATGTCTTTGGACACCTGGTCACTAAACTAACTGTTCTGATCAGCAACCATAAATACACTAGCAAGATCAATGCGCCACCTATAAAACCATATTCTTCACAAATGATGGCATAGATAAAATCTGCATAAGCAAACGGCAACAAATTTCTTTGAATACTATTACCTGGGCCCACTCCGAACATACCGCCTTCTGCGATGGCAATTTTAGATTGTACTACTTGAAATTGACCATCAGAATATAAGAAATTATTGATACGATTCATCCAAGTATCTACCCTGAAATGTTCTGGAAAATGTTGGCCTACAAAAAAGATCAATCCAAAAACGCCTACGCCCAAAAACAAAAGCAGAAACACATACTTCATCGAAATCCTACCTACAAACATCATGATAAAACAAGTAACAAATAGTAAGGCTGCTGTAGATAAATTGGATGGTGCTATCAAGCCACATATCAAAATAATCGGTGCTATAATCGGTAAAAAAGCTCCTTTGAACTCTTTGATATAATCTTGTTTGGTTGCCAATGCTCTTGCTACAAAAATAATCAAGGCAATACGGGCAAAATCTGATGTTTGAAAAGTGATTTCCAAAATTGGAATCTTTATCCATCTAGAAGCATCATTCACCTCAGTTCCAAATAATGCGGTGTACACCAGTAGTGGCACAGCAATTACCATCAAAATCGGGGCTAACTTTGCATACTGAATATAGTGTAATCTGTATGCGGTATAGACCAATAACAAACCTGTTGCAATAAAAACCATTTGTCTTATAAGGTAGTACTCGGTACCATGACTTGCGTTGTACTTGTAAGCTTCACTTCCTGATGTACTGTAAACGATCAAGAGAGAAAACAAACTAAGCAAAGCCACGATCAGCCAGACTGAACGGTCACCTCTAAGATTGTAATATGTTTTTAAAATATTCAAGTTTGAATGTTACATTTAAAATGGTTAATACTTATTCTTTTTGATTATTCTTTAATAATCTGACTTGTTCTTTAAACTGCTCACCTCGATCTCGATAATCTTTAAAAAGATCGAAGCTTGCACATGCAGGTGATAGAAGGACTACCTCACCGGGTGCTGCCAATTTCAGTCCTTTCTCCACCGCCTCTGATACCTTAGTCGTCTCGAAAATCATCGGTAAATGGGACGCAAAAGAATTCTTTAATTTTTCGTTATCCAGCCCGAGACATATTAAGGCTCTCACTCTATTTTCTACCAAAGGATACAACACACTGTAATCATTGCCTTTGTCAGTGCCACCTGCTATCCAAATCACTTGTTTTGTCATTGCATCAAGTGCATAATAAACCGAGTCAACATTAGTGGCTTTACTGTCATTGATAAACTCTACACCTTCGATCTCACCACAATGTTCTAGTCTGTGTGGTAGATTGCGAAAAGAACGGAGTCCATCAGCAATTTGTGCTTCTGTCAATCCTACAATGCGACATGCTTCAACAGCACATCTTGCATTAAAAAGATTGTGTTTCCCTTTGATACTTACTTCAAAAATTTCGTTTCCATCCTTTGATGAAATACCATCTGCATATTGATCAGACGTTATACTGATTTGATTTTGACTACCTTTGAAATCTTTCATTTTAGAAATAATTTCTGGGTCATCACCATTGTAGATAAAAGAATCAGACGGTGTCTGATTCATGGCAATTCTGAATTTTGAATTCACATAATTTGCCATTTTGTAATCGTACCTATCAAGGTGATCAGGTGTGATATTGAGTAAAATGCCTACCTGTGGTCTGAATGTCTCGATGTCATCTAGCTGGAAACTTGATATCTCAAGTACCATGATGTCGGGCGAATCTTCGGCGAGTATGCGTGCATAACTCTTGCCGTAATTGCCACCCAAAGCGACATTTTTTCCTGCGGTTTTCAAAATGAGATATAAAAGTCCCGACGTTGTAGTCTTCCCATTTGAGCCTGTGACAGCTATGGTCAGCCCGGAATAAAATAAGTGACCAAACTCAATCTCGGAAATTACTTTCCGTCCTTTGTCTTTTAACATGCGAAGGACTGGCGCATGTTCCGGAACACCGGGACTTTTAATTACCACCTCAGTTACCAAAACCTTTTCAAAATCATGTCCCCCTTCTTCAAAGGGAATGTTACAACCAGTTAACTCTTTTTTATAATGTTCTGCTATTGTTCCAAAATCACTCACAAAGACATCCAATCCTTGTTTTTTTGCCAATAAGGCCGCACCTACTCCGCTCTCTCCTGCACCAATGATCACCACACTTTTCATGTCTATCTGATCTTTAAGGTTATCACTGTCACAATCGCAAGTAGAATGCCTATAATCCAAAATCTCGTCACTATCTTTGACTCATGCATTCCAATTTTTTGAAAATGGTGATGCAAGGGTGACATTTTAAATATTCTACGGCCTTCGCCATATTTCTTTTTTGTGTATTTAAAGTATGATACCTGAAGTACCACCGATAAATTTTCTGCTACAAATATCCCACACAAGATGGGTATCAATAATTCCTTACGCAATAAGATCGCTAACACTGCTATAATCCCTCCAATCGTAAGGCTTCCAGTGTCACCCATAAAAACCTTTGCCGGATAAGAATTGTGCCATAAAAACCCGATACAAGCTCCGATAAAACAAGCTGAGAAAACTACTAACTCAGCAGAATTGGGCAAGTAAAACACATTCAAATAATCAGCAATGATAGTATTACCTGATATGTAGGCAAATATTCCTAAAGTAGTACCAATAATCGCTGATGTACCTGCTGCCAAACCATCGATTCCATCTGTAAGATTTGCCGCATTGGATACTGCTGTTACGATAAAGATGACGATCAAAACAAAAGCAATCGACCACCAAAGCGAACCATTGTCCCCTAGAAATGATACTAATATTTTGTAATCGAAATTATTATTTTTGAAGAATGGTACATTTGTGAGCGTTGTCTTTACATACGCCATATCCGCCATTCTAGAGATATCATTGACACGTGGTAAAACTGTTTGATATTCTTTTACAATCTCATAACCATTTGCCTTAGCATCTTCGAGTGGCATTCTGATCACCACATCATCCGATACCAACATGGTCACGCCTACGATCAATCCCAAAACAACCTGTCCAAATATCTTGAACTTCCCACTCAGACCGTCTTTATTCTTTAGGAAAACCTTGATGTAATCATCTGTGCCACCTATCAAACCCAACCAAATCGTGGTAAAAATCATCAACAAAATATAGACATTGTCCAACTTTGCTAGTAATAAACAAGGAATAAGAATCGCCATGATAATGATGATACCTCCCATCGTAGGTGTACCTTCTTTGGCCTTCTGACCTTCGAGACCCAACTCTCTCACTGTCTCTCCTACCTGCAACCGTTTCAAAGAACTTATTATCTTACCACCGAAAACCAAAGAGATAATCAATGATAGAATAATAGCAAATGCTGCCCTGAATGTGATAAACTGAAACAAGCCTGCACCAGGCAGATTGTAATATTTATCTATGTATTCAAAAAAGTGGTACAACATTTGTATTATATAATTTGACTGTTTGTTTTTGTTTAAAAATCCAACCTTTTCAAGTACGAATAGCCTAAAGAAATTAATTTTAAAAAGAAATAATTTGCTTTAGATTAAAAATTAACAGCGCAGTGAGCAATCTGAAACTTTTTCCAAAAAGATCCCACTGCAACTGTTAAACCAACCTGAGAATGATAATAGAACCTAAATCTTTGATATGTAAAGGTTAAGGATGAGATTAAGATTAAGTCTGAGATTAAGGTTAAGATAAAGACTTAACTTCAAACTTGACTCCATCGATTCTAGCATTATATTTCAACCTAAATGCTAAAACTAATCCAATCCAAAAAACTCCTTCAATATCTTTTTATCGTCAAAAGGAAACTTCTCCCCTTTTATTTCTTGGTAATTCTCATGACCTTTTCCAGCCACGAGTATAATATCGCCGTTTGATGACATCATAACAGCTGTTTTAATAGCCGTCATTCTGTCTGTGATGCGTATCATTTTTTTGATATCTTGATCATCTAATCCAGCCACCATATCATCTAAGATAGCTTCAGGATCTTCTGACCTAGGATTATCACTTGTCAATACTACTTTGTCCGACCATTTGCAGGCAACTTTTGCCATGACAGGTCTTTTTGTTTTATCTCTATCTCCGCCACAACCTACTACAGTAATGACATTAATAGATGATTTTTTTACTTTCTGAATGGTTTCCAACACATTTTCGAGTGCATCAGGTGTATGTGCATAATCAACGATCCCACATTTTCCTGTTTTGCCATCTACGATCTGCTCAAACCTTCCATCTGCGCCTCTTAATCCACTCAAAATCGCTAAAACTTGATCAGGATCTTGACCTAATTCCACTGCTGCACCATAAACCAAAGAAAGATTGTACGCATTAAATTCTCCTATGAGTCTAAAAAATGCTTCTTTCTCATTAATCTTTAGATGCAAGCCTTGGACAGTACTTTCTAAAATCTTCGTTTTATAATCCGCCATTGATCGCAACCCATAAGTTACTTTTTTGGCTTTTGTATTCTGCAACATCACAGAACCGTTATGATCATCGATATTGACCAAAGCAAAAACATCATTGGTCAAATCATCAAAAAACTGCTTTTTAGCTTTGATGTAATTCAACATCGTTTTGTGGTAATCAAGATGATCATGCGAAATATTGGTAAACAAAGCTCCTTCAAATTTTAAACCCGCTATTCTTCGTTGATCTACTGCATGAGAACTGACTTCCATAAAAACATATTCACAGGATTCGTCTCGCATAGTACCAAGTAATCGATGAAGATTGACAACATCTGGTGTCGTGTGGGTAGCAGGAATGATTTCATCCCCTATCCTATTCTCCACCGTAGAAATCAAACCACATTTATAACCTAGTTCTGTAAAAAGCTGAAATAAAAGTGTACTAACAGTGGTTTTACCATTGGTCCCTGTCACGCCTACTAGAAGCAAACTTTCAGAAGCATGATCAAAATAGTTGTGTGCCAACTCACCTAGATAATTTCTTACATCTTTTACAAGGATATAAGTAACATCAGGATTTTTCTCATCACACGTTTCACAAAGAATTACTTTTGCACCATTTTTAATGGCAGCATCTATAAAATTGTGACCATCTACAAGCGTTCCACGTAATGCAGTATATATGAATCCATCTTCTACCTTTCGGGAATCAATTTCGATTCCCTTGATTTTGACATCATCACTGCCATTTAACTGTACGCTAAATCCAACCGGCAATATTTCAAACAACTTCTTTGCTTTCAAAGCTCAACCTATTTTTCTAATTTAAATAGATAACTATATTCTGTCCATGTGTCCCTGCACCAGGTGGTATAGATTGCCTTTGAACTTTGCCCACTCCATCGAGTTTGACTTTAAGCCCCATATTCTCTAAGAGAAATACGGCATCTCTAGCACCCATACCACGCACATCAGGCACAATGGATTTTTTTACTTTTTTATCTGCTATTTTCATAGCTGTTTCGGATGGATCTACTTTTGACCATTCTGATTTTGACTCATTATCATATTTCAATTCCAAAAAGTCGTAAATGGCACTAAAGTCTTTTGTGTAACCGTATCCTGTACCTGGCAAATTCGATGCTACTGCTATAGAATCATTTAGGGTACGAACTTGATTTGTTTTTAGTGCAAATACTTTTTCTGCTACATTTTTAAAAACTGGTCCTGCTACTGCGCCACCATAAAACACACCTTTCGGATCATAAATGACCACGATCATAGAATACATAGGATGATCAGCAGGAAAGTATCCACAAAAACTACCATTATACTTGGCATATTCTCCTTTATTAGCATAATTTGTTTTGGCTGTACCTGTTTTCCCTGCAAGACTTACAAATTCAGATTTCAAATTTGTTCCTGTTCCTTTAAGAATCACTCCTTCCATCATTTTGCGTACCTTCATGATATTTTCAGGTTTTGCAATCTGTGGTTTCAGCACCACAGGATCAAATTTTTTCTTAAGTTCATCGCCTTTTCTGATTTCGCTTACCAAATATGGCTTCATGAGTTTACCTTCATTCGCTACTGCATTATAAAAGTTAAGCATTTGCAAAGGTGTCATCATCAATTCATATCCATGTGCCATCCAAGGAATCGTAGTGCCATACCACTTATCTTTGTTCTTGATTGGATCTTTTATTTCAGGAATCGCTTCGCCTGAGATATCAATACCTGTAGGCTCATCTAGTCCGAACTGCTTAAGACGTTTAACCCAAAGCTTACGACCTTCTCGAGAATTATAAACATCATTTGCAAGCGATGCTACACCGACATTTGATGATAACTCAAATGATTCTGCCATGGTCGCATATTGTCTTCCATGTCTCTCAGAGTCATACATTGTGCGGTCTGAAAACTTTTTAGCACCATAATTTAAATGCACTAAAGTATCTGGATTCGTGATGCCATCTTCCATTAGCGCAAGCATTGTTGCTAATTTCATGGTCGAACCAGGTTCACTAAGTCTCCCTGCTCCTTGGTTATACATTTCAAAATAAGTACTATCTTCCGCTCTTGTAAGATTAGATATTGCTTTGATTGCACCAGTACCAACTTCCATCAAGATAGCCACGCCACTTTCCGCTTTATGTTTTTGAACAGCTGCTAGCAATTCATGGTGGACAGCATCTTGCATATCTATATTTATAGTAGTGTGAATATCATCTCCACGTTTGATTTCGTTTTCAGAAGGGTCATAAACAGGAACCCAAATGTCTTCACCTGGCGAAAGACGTTTCATCAATCTTTGATCGGTATCACCTTTCAAAAACTTATCAAAATATCCTTCTAGACCTATTCTATCCGCATTTACACGATCTACACCTATGGTTCTACTTGCAAGTTCCTTGTAAGGCTTCACACGTTTTCCATATCGTGACACGACCATTCCACCACGTATTTTACCCAATTTAAATATAGGCGCTTTTTTCATTTTATTGAATGCTTCTATATCAAGACCTTTAGCAATAAAAAAGTACTTATTACCTTTTTTTCTTGCGGCAATCAGCTCTTTTTTCCAATCTGTTTTCGACTTTTGTCTTATAAAATCTTGGTCAAAAGTGCTGAGAAAATGAGATAATGAATCAATCCCTTTGTCGAAATCATCTTTTCTGATGATACTCATATCCATCCTAACCTCAAAGAACTGAATTGATGTAGATAATAGATTACTCTCTTCAGCATATATATTACCTCTATCTGCATCTACGGATCGCCATTTTACATTGACTTCTCCTTTTTGACGCCATTTGTCTCTTTCGACAACGCTTATCTTAAATACCCTGAACAAGATTACTATTGCGACTAGCACAAAGCAAAACATCACCAAATATGCCCGCCATAGTAACTCCTTCTTCTTGTCCATTTGTTATAAAATCATTTACGGTTTTTGTCTGCTACAATTTTGAATGGTGGTTCTGTCAAAGGCAAAAGTCCTGACCCCTCCACTTTCTTTTCAATTTGCGATTGTATGCTACCATGCATCACTTCCTGCTTAAGGTTCATGGCCCTCCACTTGGTATCTTTTACCTCTTGCTTGAGTGATTCAATCCTACGCACTGATTTTTCAGTTGCGTGGGCATTTGAAATGTAAACCACTCCTAGCAAAACCAGGTAGCATACAAACGGCAAATTGACAAAAATCCATTCGACCCATTTCAGTCTAAAAAGTGTAGCTTTCTTATCCTGGAAACTAGCCATAAAAATGAATTAATATTTATTTAAAATTACAAATTATCAACTTTGAACGACGAAACGCTTTGAACTTCTCTTCTTCTAAATTTTCTCTGCCACTCTTAGCTTTGCACTTCTCGATCTTACATTTACTTTTTGCTCTTTTGAATCTGCCATGATGACTTTTTTATTGACTAATGAGAACGGCTTTTGGATATTGCCAAACTCATCTTTTTCAACTTCACCATCAAAATTCCCGCTTTTGAAAAAATTCTTTACCACTCTATCTTCAATACTGTGAAAAGTGATTACTGAAAATCTTCCACCAGGTTTTAATACCGACAATCCATCTTCGAGCATATCCTTCAGCGCATCAATTTCGTCATTTACTTCCATCCTAAGCGCTTGATATACCTGTGAGAAGTATTTCAATCTCAGCCCCATTACATTTTGATCGAGTACACGATTAAAATCAAATGTGGTTTTGATGTCAGCAAATTTCCTTGCATTGATGATGGCCTTTGCTAGACTTTTTGAATTTCTAACTTCACCATAACTGCTAAGAATTTCTACCAAGGCTTCCTCAGAATAAGTGCGCAAAAGATCAGCTGCCGACATATCGCTTTTGATATTCATGCGCATATCTAATGGTGCATCGAACCTGTAAGAAAAACCCCTTTCTGGAAAATCCAACTGATGAGAAGAAACTCCTAAGTCAGCTAGAATACCATCCACTTCACTGATTCCCTCCAATCTTAGAAACCGTTTAAGGTACCTAAAATTTGCTTCTATTAATGTGAATCTGGTGTCATGAATAATGTTTTCTACGGCATCTTCATCCTGGTCAAAAGCATACAAATGCCCTTTGGCACTAAGCTCATTTAAAATCGATCTGGAATGTCCTCCGGCGCCAAATGTCACATCGACATACTTTCCATCTGGCCGGATACTAAGAGATTTGATACTTTCGTCTAAAAGAACAGAAACGTGATACTCACTCATATTGATCAGATTTATAAATCTGTGTTAGGTTTGATCCCTCCAAAGATCTGCTCTGCAATGAGTCCGAATTCGCTTGGCTCTTCGCCCAGCATGTCATCATATTTATCTTTTGCCCAGATTTCTATTTGATTTTGATATGCAAACAAGACAACGTCTTTGTCGATCCCTGCGTATTCCATCAGACTTGAAGGCAGATTTACCCTTTCTGATGCATCAACGTCTAATTCTGTGGCTCCGCGATAAAAATACCTGATGGCCTGCCTCTGTTGTGTACTGTAAATGTTGAGTTGATTAATCTCGTTCGTCTTTACTTCCCAAACGTCATTGGGATACAACATTAAGTGCTTCTCAAAACCCCGGTTGATTGTAAACTTGAGATTTTCAACACCACCGATCTGCTTTACAATTGCTGCGGGCAATTTAAGCCTTCCTTTGGCATCGAGTTTACACTCATATTCTCCGGTGAATTTATATTGTTTCACACTTTTCTGTTGGTTGTTGATGCAAAGGTATCACAGTTTCCCACTTTTTCCCACTTTTTCCCAAAAAATATAACGAAATATATATATTATTTTTTTAATCTGTTATATCATGTAATCAAATCAATTACACATTGCAAATGATTTGATTATAAAACCGCTAAAATTGGGTAAAATTGGAAGATTTGTCGGCGAATGCCTTTTCTCAGATGGTATTAAATATTAGACAAAATTATATATAAATAATATAACAAACAAATAAATGTATGTAAAATTGTAAATCTGTTAGTAATACATTAAATTTAATCATATATATTGATATAAAGTAAAAACATAGTATATAGAAACATTACTACAAATTAATATATGATTTTCAGTTGCATCAAGTTAACGAAGTCTTTATATGTTACAGTAAATGGAGTTGCACTAATTTATTATGAAATAAAATGTACATTCTATCTGCATATTTATATCTATTTTTTAATAGTCAGATGGAATTCGCCTTGGCGAATAAAAAATAACCATTTAGGTTGAATGAAGTAAAGCATGTTTATTTTTTAAGTCGAATTAATGCTATCATGATAGGGTAACCCTGTAAACCAAAATATTTAATGTATTTATTTGGGTTCATGATAAATAACTTTTAACTTTGCAACACTAAGTATAACTTGAATAACGTTCATATCTAAATGTAAAAAATCTCGATTTTAATCATCGAAGAAAAAAATAATTAATTTTGTAAACTTTTTTAAACAATTTTTTCATTATGAAACACTTATTAATTTTAACTTCATTTGTATTGTGTATTTTCATTTCTTGTGGTAAGGATGAGGAAGATACCACTATTCAACCTTGTGTTGTTACAAACCTTACAAATACACTTCCAGGAAAATGGAAACTCGCAAATACAGGAAGCATTCTAGAATTTAAAGCTGACAAAACCTACACAGATGCAGATAAAGCGCTGCATTCATGTACCTCAGGAGTTTGGGCACCACTTTCAAATGATACTAAAATTGACCTGATTTGTGGTGGATCCTTTTTTAGCGAAATTAGAATAAACCGATTTGTCTGTGATACAGTTCAATTTCAATTATCTGGTATCGGACCAGTTAATATGATTAGACAAAAGTAAAAATATAGCTCAATGTTGGATAAAATTTAAATAAACTAAACCATATCCAACATTGAGCTAGTTCTAAAGTGTATATGATTATTAAAAAGCATACTGATTTAAAAAACAAAAAACTTACACATCCTTAATTTCGTTGTCTTTGTTCTTTCATTTGATGGTCGCAGTTTGCAACTGCGATCCTATATTTTCAGAATTTGCAATTCAGCGCTAACCCCAATCTTTACAATTTCAAAAAAACTTGCTAAACAAAAATACACAAATCTGACTTATCCAACAAAATATTGATTGAAAATAGTTTACCCTAATTTTCCGACGTTTATGTAGTTGCAGCGAAATTCTGCATCATTAATTAGATAACTTACGCTTCCTTAGTTTCGTTATCATAGTTTTTTCTGTTCTTATACCATAAATATGCCATAGATCCTACTAATAGATATGGCAAAGCAAACATATAGAGTATACCATTATTTAAACCTTTACCTGCACTACCACCATCTCTTAGATTGGACTCAGCTGATAATTTACACATTGGACATTGCGCAACTAGCTCAGGATGGGACAAAACAAGTATCCCAACTATTAATATAAATAAGACAACTAACTTTTTCATAAATAACATGGTTTGAGCATTAAGTAACAGATAGGACCTGTAATTGCAACATACAACCAGATCGGGAAAACCCATTTAGCCATTTTACGATGTTTCTCAACTTGGAATGTATAGCCTCTCGTAAAAGTAAGCAATATGAAAGGTAGTGACAATCCTGCCAAAATGATATGGCTTATCAACAAAAAGAAATATACACTTCTAATAGTTCCTTCTTTACAATAAGTAGTTTCCATCGTTGTAAAATGGTACAACACATAACACAATAGAAATAAACCAGAAAACAAAAGTGCACCATAAATGGCCTTTCTATGATTCTCTACTTCCTTTCTTTTTATAAAATATATCGCAGCTAACAAACAAACGGTAACTAGAGTGTTTAATACTGCATGTACAGGTGGTAGAAATGAAAAATCTACACCAAGATCAATTTTTACTTGCCTCATCACACCTACCAAAGCAAGAACAGCAATAGATATAATAATACTTGCTATATTCAATTTTCTAGCTAATGGGGCATTTGGAGTGGGATATCTCATTGTTTCAATTTTATATCTACTTCTTTGACTCTTGGTATTACAATAGCCAAATGTTCTATTAATTTTTTAACACCATCCATATCAGCTTTGTAAACATTTCTAATGTGTGAAGATGTATCTATCAAAATGTAATCATTTTCTTTATACTTCAATTTAGTATCTCCGAAATAATTCCCTGCTAAATGAATATAAGCAGATGAACTATCGTAGGATAATATCTGAAAGCCATCAGTTTTTTTAAACTGCTCATTTAATTGATCGAGATGTTTGTTTATTTCATCATTGCTGTGCAATACTAAAACTGTAGTTTTGCCATGTAAAAGTCCCAGAGTATCAACATTAATTGAAATACTATCTTTGACCAATAACTCTGCTAATGCCGCCTTTCTGTAATTTAAACCCTGATTTAAATAATACCAAGATCCAAAAGGCACCACAACCACAAACAACCCCAAAACTATCCAAGATAATAACTTACCCATACTATGATTTATATCGATTAAACAAGTTTAATAGGTAAAGGTTAAAATCACAATGTCAGCACATTGTCATAAAAGTTACTCTACACTTTCTACTTGAGAGACAGGATTTTTTACATTGACTCTACTTGTACCCCAATACTTACCTTCTGCTAAGAAAGCGATTATAGCCCAAACTAAAAGTAATGTTGGTAATAAAACAGTTTTTACTAATCCAGGCACTTCATATTTCATGTGCATAAATTCATACACTATCAAATAAGCCTTTACAATACTTAAAACCATCATTGCTCCTCCAGTAATCCAACCTGAGATATGAAAACCTTCTACTAAGTATCCTTTGCCTAAAAGTGCAAATAAAACTTCGAATACAGTAATAAAAGCTAAAATACCTATGGTTTTATTAGCTATTGTTTTTGATTGATCGTATGTTAAATGACTCATTATTATAAATGTTTAGAAGTCAGAATTTTAATTTAAATGATTATATCTAGTAATAAAATATTAGAGCAGGTAGAAAAATAAAAACACAAATACCCACACTAAATCTACAAAGTGCCAGTAAAGGCCAATCTTTTCAACCATTTCGTAGCCATTACGTCTTCGAGCATAAAGTCCTGTCGCAGAGTTTACACAAATGATCAATAGAAACGCAACACCTGACAAAACGTGAAACCCATGGAACCCAGTGATAAAGAAAAATAATGCACCAAATGCCTTAGGACCAAATGACTGTTTTCCTTCTTTACCTTTATCAGGACCTTCACTAGTGATTGTGTATTTAAGTGGTGCCCACTCTCCATCATGTTTGTGCATTAAGTAAGAATCACCTGCCACAAATGTATCGCCTTCTTTGATATCATGCCCATCTCCTTCTAAATATTTACCGGACACAGTATGTGTACCAAAAGGATTAGTTGTAACTGTCATATGCTCTTTACCCATTAGTGTATTCCACTCCCAAGCTTGACAACCTAAGAATGCAGCACCACCAAGTATAGTCCACATCATCCAAACCACAACACCTCGTTTGTTCTCACGATGTCCTTCTTGTACTGCTCTTACCATTGTGTAAGAACTAGCAAGTAATATAAACGTCATCACAGTCACAAATAAAAGTGGTAAATGATGAAATCCACCTGGGAAAGTACTAAAAACAAAATCAGGAACAGGCCATGTAGGCATACTGAATCTCAGAGCTCCATAAGCTATCAAAAATCCTGAAAATGTGAATGCATCCGATAATAGGAAGTACCACATCATCAATTTACCATATGATGCTTTAAACGGTTCGCTACCGCCTTTCCATGATCCACCTGAGTGGGTATCTGTATGATGATCGTGTGCTAAAGTATCTGAAGCCATAATAAAACTAACTTTTATTTGCTAATGATTAAAAATATAAATAAATAAATCCAAAGAAAATCCACAAAATGCCAATAGTTAAGGACTAAGTCAAATCTGTTTATTCGCTTTTCTGTTACATTAAATTTTAATGTGTATGCATGTAATGTCGCTACAATAAGAGCGGCAATACCGCCAATTACATGGAGCGCATGTATACCAGATATCAAAAAGAAAAATGAACCTGATACATTACCTTTTAAGTCTACACCTTTGGCGTACAATTCAGTCCAACCAAAATATTGGAATATGACAAAAGCTACCCCTAGTAAAAGTGACACTATCAACATAGATTTATACCTAGATTGGTTTCCATTCTTAAAGCTAGTAAAGGATGTATGCAATGTTACACTAGAAACTATAATCAATAAAGTACTAACATAAAATGACACTGGCATTGCAAACTCTAACCAATTACCAGCAGCTTGTTTAACGATGTATGCACTAGTGAAAGCACCAAACATCATAGTGATACTCGCCATAGCTGCCCAAAGAGCAAACTTGTGCGGATGTATCTTATTCCTTTTATTTACAAGTATATTCTCCATTTTATTTAAATTAACCAATATGAAATTAAAACGAATGGAAGGTAAAAGAATGAAAAGAACATCAATTTTAATGCTGAAGTCCTATCAAATTTTTTATGAAAATTGTAAGATAAACCTACATACAATAAACTCAAAACCAAAACTATAAGAGTGCTGGACAAAGATGCTTCAGCATTATAATAAACAAAGCCTACCACTGGTAAAATAATCATTGCATAAAATACTGCTGACAAACCAAGATTTCTATCTATTTCACCATTATTTTCAGGCAACAATTTATAACCTGCTTTCCTATAATCATCTTGACCAACAAAACCGATTGACCAAAAATGTGGGAACTGCCACAAGAATTGAATGATAAATAAACTAACTGCTAAAACTGATATACTCCCTTCAAAGGCAGTGGCACCAATCATTACAGGTAATGCACCAGGGATAGCTCCCACTGCTACTGCCAACGTAGAATATCTCTTTAGTGGAGTATACACAAAAGCATACGTAATCAAAGAAATCATTCCCAAAAGTGCCGTAATAGGATTGAACGAAGCTAATAAAGTAATACCCACCAAACACGATAATCCAGCAAACATAACACCTTCAGAAGATTTCATTCTTCCTGTTGCAATAGGCCTATTCGATGTTCGTGTCATCAAGATATCAAAATCTTTTTCCAATACCTGATTAAGTGCATTTGCTGCAGCAGTTACCAAAAAACCACCTATCGCCAATGTTAACAATTTAACAAAGTCAACAGATCCACCTGCAACTATAAGATAACCTAGTACAGATGAAAAAACCACCACTAGAGATAACCTAAGTTTGGTCAACATCACATAATCAGCAAGCCTAGAAAAAATAATTTTCGATGCTTTCTCTGATACTACGTATGTATTGGAATTATTCAATGCCTTTTTTGATTTATATTTATTTGTTATCAATGATCTCCAACTTCACCTTCCTTCAAAGGAATGTGTTGCTGTACAAACTCACGCTCATCTTTATTGTAATCATATGCCCATCTGTGAACAACCGGTAAATTACCAGGCCAGTTTCCATGTATTGGCTCAATTGGTGTAGTCCACTCTAATGTTGTTGCGTTCCAAGGATTCTTAGTCTTCATTTTACGACCATACCATATAGAATAGAAGAAGTTGATTACAAATACTAACTGTATAAAGAAAGCAATGATTGCGAATACCGTAATAAACTTATTCATTTCGGTAAAATGCTTGAATGCATCAAAGGTATCAAATGAAAAATATCTTCTTGGTACACCTGCCATTCCAATATAATGCATAGGCCAGAATATGGCATAAGCGCTTATGATTGTACCCCAGAAATGTACTTTACCTAAGGTTTCATTCATAAATCTACCATACATACGTGGGAACCAATGATAAATACCCGCAAACATTCCGAAAAACGCTGCTACACCCATAACTATGTGGAAGTGCGCTACTACGAAATATGTATCGTGCATTTGAATATCAATAGCAGAGTTTCCTAAGAATATACCTGTCAATCCGCCTGAAATAAACATTGATACGAAACCAATACAGAATAACATTGGCGTATTCAATCTAATATTACCACCATACAAAGTCGTAATCCAGTTAAATACCTTTACAGCTGATGGTACAGCGATAATTAACGTGAATACAACAAAGAAATTGGAAATAAATGGATTTACACCTGACATAAACATATGGTGCGCCCAAACAATGAATGACAAAAATCCAATTGCTAGTATTGAGTAAACCATTGCTCTGTAACCAAATATTGGTTTTCTCGCATGAACAGCCATTACTTCAGACACAATACCCATAGCAGGTAATATAATGATGTATACTTCAGGGTGACCTAAAAACCAGAACAAGTGTTGATAAAGAATCGGACTACCTCCTACTCTATCCAAAGCTTGTCCTGCAATAAATATATCACTCAAGAAGAAGCTCGTTCCAAGACTTCTGTCAAATATTAACATAAAGAATCCTGAAGCTAATACTGGGAATGACAATAAACCAAGAATAGCTGTCACGAAAAACGCCCAAATTGTAAGTGGCATTCTCCAAAGACTCATACCTTTTGTTCTTAAGTTCAATACAGTTGTAATATAATTTATACCACCTAGAAGGACTGAAACTACAAACAATGTTAAACTTACTAACCAAAGAGTCATACCAGTACCAGAGCCAGAAGACGCTTGTGGCAAGGCACTTAGTGGTGGATACGCAACCCAACCACCTGAAAAAGGCCCTGTACTCAAAAACAATGAATAGAACATTACAATACCAGCTAAAAAGAAAAACCAGTATGATAACATATTCATAAAAGGTGAAGCCATATCCCTCGCACCAATCTGGAATGGTATAAGCAAATTACTAAAAGTACCACTTAGCCCTGCCGTAAGTACAAAGAATACAAGGATCGTACCGTGCATTGTAACTAATGCATAATAAAACTCAGGAGCTAATTTGCCAATTCCAGTGGAAGGATCAACGACAATCCATTTACCTAAGAAAGGTTTAATCCATGTTAAACTTTCCTCTGGAAAACCTAACTGCATTCTAAAGACAACAGACATTGCTGCTCCTATAATTGCCCAAATTATACCAGTAATTAAAAACTGTCGAGCAATAATCTTATGATCCATTGAAAAGATGTAATGGAAAATAAAATTTGTCTGATACTTGTCACCGTGATGATGCGCATGAAAATGATCATCATAACCTTGTTCTCTGATCAGAACATCTTCTTCATGAATGGTAACATTCGCCATTTTCTTGAAATTTATTTGTTATTTAGAAATAATTCTAAGTTCAGTTCTACGATTTTGTTCTCTACCCTCTGGTGTTTCATTAGTCTCAACAGGTTGATCTTGACCATAACCACGTGATGACAATCTTGATGCATCAGCCCCCAAACCTATTAGATAAGCCATAACCGATGATGCTCTTTTGTTGGATAAGTCAAGATTACTTGCTGCATCACCTACATTATCAGTGTGCCCTGCCAATTCTATCTTTAACGAAGGATATTCTTTTAATAAATTATTCAAATTCTCTAATTCATGTTTTGACAAATCACTTAACTTGTCAGATCCTGTTTCAAAGAAAACATGCTTAAGTTGAATATTTCTACTTGCTGTACCCGTTGTATCAGTTAAGAAACCTGATATATCTGATTTAAGCTCTCGAGATCTTGTCTTAATTTCGTAATCAAATAATCTTTTACCTTTATAAGGGTCTTTATCTGTGTTACGAATATTAGTAGCATAAAAAGGCTTTTGACCTGCCAACCAAGTATCGAATTCTTCTCTCGTAACTACTTCAACTACTCTTCTCATAGAGTAATGACCTTTTCCACAAAGTTCTGCACAAGCTAACTCATATTCGAATGTTTCCCATTTTTGTGGACCTGTTGGATCTTCAGGATCAGCAGGAACTTGCCATTCAGGATAAGCTCTTAATTGCTCTCTAAATTCTTGAGTTGTTTTTACAGGAGTGAATATAAAAGATGTCGGAAGTCCAGGGACAGCATCCATTTTAACACGGAAATGCGGAAGGTAAAAGTTATGAAGTACATCTTTTGCAGTAATTCTAACCTTAACCAATGAATCTTTAGGGATTAAGATTTTATCAGTACCACCCAAAACGATATCATCTACAGAGTGCTCATCTGTCCAATCAATACCCAATGTATTATTTGCAGGATCTATTAATCTAAAATCTTTATTACCTAATTTACCATCTGCACCAGGATATCTAATATCCCATGCAAATTGATAACCTGTTGCCTCAATCTCTAAATATTGATCTTCTTCTGTTAAGGTTGGAAATATGTTATTCCAAGCGATCAAACCATTTGCTACTAGATAAGTCATAACAATAGCCGGCACAACTGTCCAAATCATTTCTAATTTAGTGTCGTGCGCAAAAAATATTGCTTTTCTACCCGTGGTCTGTCTATATTTGTATGCATACCAGAAAAGTAAAATGTGCGTCAAAACAAAAACAATTCCAGTAAAGAATAAGGTAATATTGAAGATGCTATCTAACTCAAAACCGTGAGCAGAAGCCGAAGTCAAAGGGCCATATCCCAACATTTGGTTTTTGTAGTAATATGCAGACCATATACATCCTATTAAAAATACAATCATGAAAGCTACCAAAGCTAATCCTTGTGTATTTGTACTTGATCTTTCTACAGCCTCTTCACCTCTGATTCTAGCCGCAAGTTCCGTCAATTTACCGATTTGAATAACGATAACTGACAAAAGAAAAATAATTGCAAATGCTATTAAATAAGTCATTTTATATTAATTATTTATGGTTATATCAATGTTATATTACATGGTGATGCATACTCTCTTCCAAGTATGGATCATTTTTAGGTACTAATGCTGATTTTGATAAAACTGTCAAACCGACATATAAAAACAAACCTAAAAATCCTACAAATGTACCCAACTCTAATAAACCAGGGAAAGTAAAACCATCAACAAAAGTGCTGACATGAGCTGCAGCATGATCTCCAGCGTGTGCAGCATCGCCTGCAGTATGACCTGCTTCTGCTCCATGTCCATGCGCTAAAGCTTCATTTCTAGTGATCAATGCTCCTGGCTTAATCATTAAAAAGTAATCTACCCAGTGTCCTAATAATACTATAACTGCCACTAAACTCACTGATCCAAATTTACGTTTTGTGTCATTTCTCATCAAGACAAAGAAAGGTACTAAAAAGTTTATAACAAGGTTACCAAAAAATAAAATTGGATAATTGTCATATCTTTCTCTGAAATATATAGTCTCTTCACCAATATTTGCATACCAAATCAACATAAATTGAGAGAACCATAAATAAGTCCAGAATACGCTTATTGCAAAAAGATATTTACCTAAATCGTGAATATGATTCTCAGTTACTTCATTAAAGTATCCATTTCCCTTCAAGTAAATTATTAATAAAATGGTCAGTGCTATCATTGATACAAAGGCACTCGCTGTAGCATACCACGCAAAAAGCGTACTATACCAATGCGCATCAATACTCATAATCCACTGCCAAATCATTGCAGCACTTGTAAAACCTACTATAGGCAAAAATATAGCAGCGTAAACACGCATTGATTTGTGTATTTTAAATGTAGAATCAAACTCTTTATCTTCTTCGTTAGATAATGTTCTGAATTTATGTGCAAAAAATGCCCAAGCTCCTACAAAAACTAACGTACCACCCATATACCAATTTTTGTTTAGGAAAGATGCTTTTCCACTTAATATTGGATCTACTGCAACTCCTGCATCATCAGCCCAATGGTACAGGTGATGCCAATGCATATAAACACCCAATGCCAGAATCACCATCAAAACCAAACCTACTACTAAAAATGATGCATAAGCTTCCCAAACTCTTTTGAAAGTTGTATGCCATCCCGCGTAAGCCGTGATACAAGCAGCAATAAAAAATGCCGCCATTAAAGATATCATGGTGAAAAACACAGAATTATGCAAGAAATTTGTCCAAAATCTAGTATGGAATTGATCATCACCCATCCAGGTTAGGATCATACAAATTACGCCAATTCCAATGGCTCCTAGTAAAACATTACGATGTCCGCTTGATAGAGTATATTGGTTCATATCTTTAAGCTATTACTTTTTTATACTTTAATTTATTAGTGTTGGTTTACTTTACCACCAACTTCTTTTACCATCATGGTATCTACTGCAACTTCTGCATTTGCTACAACTGTTTGAGCGGCTTTTTGAGCAGCTAAGAGTGCATAAGGAACTTCTATATTATTGAAAGTATTTGCCTTTTCACTATACTCTAATTTTTTTGTTGCCGCCTGTAGAGATCTTATATAATGTATCACATTCCATCTTTCCTCGTAAGAAAGTTTATCACTGTAGCCACCCATTAGATTTCTACCATGTATAAGTGCGTGGTAATATCTACCATTAGAAGCAGCTACAAATTCATCCAAAAGGAAATTAGCAGGTTGTACAGGATATTTTCCACCATCATCTCTCACTAGATAACCATTACCATCTGCTTTCTCACCATGACAAATGGCACATTGAATATTGTATAATTGTTTACCTTTTTCCAATCCCGCTGTTGTAATAGGATAAGGATTATTGATAACCTCTGCAATTGCTCTTGCTCTATCTTCTTCGTTATCTGCATAATAATAAGGAACACTACCATTTGCTTTATATGCAATACCTTGATGGGAATGACCACCAGTATGATCAGAAGTACCCGCGTATCCACGAGCTATTGTTCCTGATACAGGTATCCTAGGCTGAACAATTTTATGAAGGTCATCTTCTGTTCCCCATCTATTATGGTAATAATATCCATAAGTATTTGCTTCATATGCAACGGAGTGCGCCATATCAGGCATATACTCACTACCTGTTTGGTTGCCTGTAGCAGATTGACATGACATCAAAGACATCATGACCAACACACCAAAAAAGCCTAATATTTGATATTTGATATTCATTTTATCTGAGCTTATATCGTTTTAGAATTCACTTCTGATGCACCAGTTGACTTAAAGAAAGACTCTGCTCTTTCTGCACTCACCGCACTTTTATCAAAAGCAATACAAAATTTATCATCCGTAATTCTATCATCAAGATAAGTATTAACTACACCTGGTCCTAAACCATTAATGATATAGAAAGTAACCGTCATACCTATTGCTGAAAATAAAACCGTCATCTCAAAAGTGATCGGAATAAAAGCAGGCACTGACCAATAAGGCTTTCCACCAAATATGTTAGGCCAATCTTTTGTAAAAATCCAAGACATACCCAAAAAGGCAGTCAAAGTACCGATTGCACCATAGATGAAACCCGCTTGGTGTAATCTTGATTCTTCCAATTCTAATAACGGATCTAAGCCGTGAACTGGAAATGGTGAATATACATCATAGATATCCAAATGATCTTTTTTTGCAGCTTTAACTGCTCTTAGCAAATCTTCTTCGTCATTATAAAGTCCGAAGATCACATCTGTTTGTTTATTATTAGCCATTGAATAATAGATTTCGAATTAATTAATGAGTGTCTGTATACTCTGAGTGATGCTTGTGTCCGTGACCATGTGTAGCATTGTCACCTATATATTGATCACCTGAAGATTTTAAAATTGCTTTTACTTCAGCCACTGCTACCACTGGCGCTACTCTCACGAAGATTAGGAAAGCAGTAAAGAACAAACCAAATGTTCCTATGTAAATACCTATCTCTACCCATGATGGAGAATACAAACTCCAGCTTGATGGTAAATAATCTCTTGCAAGTGTTGTTGCTATGATTACAAAACGCTCAAACCACATACCTATATTCACAACTATTGATAAGAAGAAGGTAAGGGTAATATTTCTTCTCCAAGATTTCTTCCAGAAGAACTGAGGAGAAACAACATTACAAAACATCATACCAAAATATGACCACCAATAAGGTCCTAATGCTCTATTGAAAAACGCAAACTGCTCATATACATAACCAGAATACCAAGCTATAAATAATTCTGTAAGGTACGCTACCCCGACTATTGTGCCTGTAAGTAGAATGACCTTATTCATGGATTCTATGTGCTCAATAGTGATATAATCCTCTAGCTTTAATAACTTTCTTGTGATGATCATCAATGTTAATACCATCGCAAATCCTGAGAAAATCGCTCCAGCTACAAAGTAAGGAGGAAATATCGTAGTATGCCAGCCAGGTATAACTGATGTCGCAAAGTCAAAACTTACAATCGTGTGTACAGAAAGTACTAGTGGCGTAGATAATCCTGCGAGTACAAGTGACAATGACTCCCATCTCTGCCAATGTTTTGCTGATCCAGTCCAACCAAATGATAACGTGTTATAAATTTTCTTTCTTAATCCTTTTGCTCTGTCTCTTACTGTTGCAAAATCAGGAACTAAACCTGTATACCAAAATAATAATGATACTGTAAGGTAGGTACTAATCGCAAATACATCCCAAAGAAGTGGTGAGTTAAAGTTTGGCCATAGTGGTCCCCTAGTGTTAGGATAAGGCATGATAAACATTGCTAACCAAATTCTACCCATGTGAATCAACGGAAATAATCCTGCACACATTACGGCAAATATCGTCATCGCTTCTGCTGCTCTGTTTACACCTGTTCTCCATTTCTGTCTGAAAAGTAAAAGGATGGCAGATATCAATGTACCAGCGTGACCAATACCGATCCACCAAACGAAATTGGTGATATCCCATGACCAGTTGATGGTTCTATTTAGATTCCAAGAACCTATACCAACCCAAATGGTCCAGATAATACAAAAGATACCAAAGGTTAACACTGCAACGGACAACACAAAACCTATTACCCAAGCTTTGGTAGGAGTTTTTTCCGTCGGCGAAATCAAATCTTCAGTAATCTGATGATATGTTTTGTTTCCCGTGATCAGGGGCCTTCTTAATGGACTTACAACAGCACTCATTGATTATATTTTGAATGTTATTTCGTAATTAAATTTTAAAATTATGCATCAAAAGATTTGTCTCTGTTATTTACTTTCATAGTGTAAGTAACAGATGATCTTACGTTTATCTCTTCTAATGCAATGTAATTGAGTGGTGACTCTAATTTACCACTTAATACACCTTCTTTATTGTTCATATCTCCAAAAGTGATTGCTCCTGTAGGACATGATGTCTGACAAGCAGTCTTAACATCACTATCTCTAAGCGATCTTCCTTCTGTTTTTGCAGTCAACTTACCTTCCTGAATTCTTTGTACACAGAAACTACATTTTTCAATGACACCTCTTGATCTTACCGTCACGTCAGGATTCAATACCATTCTAGTAAGGTTATCAGCCATAAATGGTGTTTCTTCTTCATGAAGTTTAGGCTGATTTGCAGGGAATAAATCTGCTTTAGTATAATCCAACCAGTTAAATCTTCTTACTTTATACGGACAGTTATTTGCACAATATCTTGTTCCAATACATCTATTGTAAGCCATTTGATTCAAACCTTCTGAACTGTGGTTAGATGCATTTACTGGACAAACATTCTCACAAGGAGCGTTATCACAGTGTTGGCACATCATCGGTTGATAGATGGTATTAGGATTTTCTACACTACCGTAGTAATATCTGTCTATTCTCAACCATGGCATTTCGTGGTGGATAGAAACTTCATGTTTACCTACGACTGGCACATTGTTTTCTGACATACAAGCTACTGTACATGCACCACAACCGATACAAGCATTTAGATCAACATGCATCCCCCAGTGATGACCTAACTCATATTTTTGGTCAAAACCACCATAAATCTGCTGTGCATTTAAGTGTTGCGCATGTGCTCTTCTTTCATGAAGATGCTCCACACTATTCTTAAGTTCACTTACATTTGATGTGTAAATAACTGATCTATCCGTAAGTGCACCTTGGAAACCTTTGATTCCTGTGAAGTAATCAAAAAATACCAATGCTGCCTCATCCGCATTTATCTCCTGACCCGAATCTTTGTCAATACCTCTTACCCCAATAGTGTGGTGATATTGAACACAAGAGAAATCTTTTTCTTTTCCTGTTTTAGTTGAAACTGAAACAGCTGTATTATAATAACCCGGACCATCTGCCCCAAGTGTTACTAAATCATTCACATTGATACCAACATTAGATCCTGTATATCCTGCTTGTGTTCTACCATAACCTAAGGCGATAGAAACGGTGCCAGGCATTTGTCCAAACTGTTGGATTACAGGAACAGTAAATTTCTGATCACCAATGGTAAGGTCTACCAAATCTCCATCTACTAGACCATTAAATCCTTCCATGGTAGTATATCCATCAAAATTTACTGGAACAGCAAGATAATTACCCCATGAAGTCCTAGTAACTGGGTCTGGCATCTCCATTAACCATGGATTTCCTGCGTATTGACCATTTCCTATTTGGATTGTCTCAAAGAAAGATATCTCTAACTCAGTAGAACCAGGTTTGGTCACTTCACCAGAAATTTCAGCAGCTACATATGATGGAGCACTTGATGCTGGTAAGTTTATAATACCATCATGTACAGCACTATCCCAAAAAGATTGGAAAGATGCAAATTCGCTTTGTGCTGTGAATGCTGTGTTTTTCCAGGTATCTTTTAGGTACTCGTAGTAAGACTGACTTGATGTCAAATCTACTGTTGTACTTCCAGCCCAAGTTAATAAAGATAACTCTGCCTGACGCGTATTGAATAAAGGTGCAATTGTAGGTTGTATCAAAGACAAATGACCTTTTTTAGCTTCTACATCACCCCATGATTCTAAGAAATGGTTTGTTGGGGCAATAATATCACACAAAACAC
>JBGSOH010000413.1:0-2379 GCA_041739205.1 Saprospiraceae bacterium | reverse complement strand
GTAATACCACCAGATTTAGCAGCTGCAAAAGACCATATTTTTTCTGTGGCAGGAATTCCCGAAATGGTAGGTATGGACCAAGATGTACCACCATTCGTTGATACCAACACACCATCGTTTGTACCAATAAAAATGTTATTCCCATCATACAAAACGCCACCTACTACGACACCCGAACCACTATTAACGGCATTGTGAATGTTTACAAAAGAATTACCACCATTGGATGAAAAATAAATACTTCCGTAATGAGACATCAATATTCTATTAGGATTATTATAATCCACGTACAAAGAATAAGTATATTCAAATGGATCAGGATTGCCAGGAAGTGTATTCCAAGTTTGCCCATTGTCGGTGCTTTTGACAGGGGTAGGAATTTCATTGATATATCTAATGGTAAATAAAAGACCTGATGTATTTGTAAAATTGACTCGAGAATAATGCCCACCGATCATTTCAGAAAAGTGTACCTGATCATATGCTGTCCCGAAATTGGTAGTATGAAAAAGCTCTCCCATATCACAAGAAACATAATACTCATCGTGATTTGCAGGATTTATAGATGGAGAAAACAGTGCGCCACCACCACCAATTCCTTTGGAAGTAAATGTGGTGGGTTGTGCCAAAGATATAGAAGCTATACAAACTCCCAAAAGCAATATTAATTTCTGAATCATGAGGAACGATTATGAAAATTAGCAATGGAATCCTAGTATAAACGAAGTCGAGTGGTGAAAGCCTAATTTTGTAGTTAAAAAACTTGCTATAAATATCTAAAGAATTTGGATACTAAGCTTATTAAATAATCGTCTTAACTAATTTTTTCATTACATTTTGAAAGGCAAGAAAATAAAAACGACTTATTATTTTGTTGGTACCAATCTCACATAATCCAACATGGCACGATTGACATAAATATTCATGTTATTGTTCCATGGTTCAAATTTTAGGACTAATGTATTCTGACCTTTTTTCAAATCTACCTTGATGCTATTTGAAAATCCCCAATCTGACCATTCGTCTGTGCCACGTTGAGGGAAAACAAGAGAACCCGAATAATTATCATTGCAATACAAACTTCTGATACAACATTTATTATCTGTATTCCAAGGGCCAGAACCATTGGCGTATCTCATATCTAAAAAATACGACCCTTCTGCTTCGACATTCATATGAAGTGTGATTTCTTCGTTAACAAAATTGTTTATCTCTACAAAACCATCAGCTGAAAAATTGGTAAACGGAAGCCCTGATTTGGGTGCAAAATTTTCTACTTGTATGAGTTGCTGAATTTGATTGACATTAACCAAAATGGGTTCACTTATAAATGACGCTACGCCAAATTGGTCTACCGCACTGATGGCATATTCAGCAAGATTATTGTCTTCGATGATGAACTCATTTCTATCTACTTGTTTTACTACATGCCCATTTCTATACACATGATAAAAAGAAGCAACGGAAATATTGCCCCAACTAAGCTTATTTCCATCCAATTTCACTTCAGGATTAGGTAATGAAAATTGGTTAGGAACGATATTAATATTTTGTTGGTCAAAGGATTGATTATCCATCTCTATGATGATATCCACTGTGCCTGATATGTCAGAAGATAGGAATGAGTCATTCACCATTTTCCCATTTACAGAGAAGGATTGGATGCGATTGCCAAAACCTTGGACGGTGATATTTAAGATGGCATTTCTGTATTTAAAACCGTTTAGTTTTTTGGTACCACCATAAACTTTGGGAACAGCAGGGCTAAACCAAATACCATTAGTTTCAAAAGTCATACCTATAAACACGCGATGTACCATAGCCAGATTACCTGCCATACTCCAAAGCATTCGGTCAGAATTGATTTCAGTCCCCTTGAAATCTCCCGATTGTGCTACAAAATTTTCATAATTGGTCAGAAACAAAGCGCCTGCTCTATAGATCGATGCCAGTCCATGGGAGAGTGCCTTTTCATTACCTGATTTGGCAGCAGCTAGATTCCAATAAGATTGCACAAAAGGCCAAATACCATTATTGTGGTAAGGTGGAATGTCAGGTATCTGCGGGAATATACAACTTGCTCCATAATCCGTCAAAGGAGACTTTGAGCAAATCGACCTTGCTTTTTCATCATCAGCCACACCAAACAATATAGCCAATGCTTCCCCTAGCGCTTCATACCTATCAGAGCGAACAAGGTGTTTTCTACCATATAAATATTGGGCATAATAACCTTTTTCTTCCATCCATAAATGATCGTTGATGGCAGTTTTTATGTTTTCAGCTTGTTTTACATAACTCTCAGTAGGCTCTCCAAGGATTTTGGCCATCGAAGCGAGTATAATATGCGCTTGATAATGCACCACATTGGTACCCAAA
>JBGSOH010000315.1:0-1728 GCA_041739205.1 Saprospiraceae bacterium | reverse complement strand
GTGATATTGTCACAAATGGAATTAATGCGACACCCAATACGGCTTCGGTTGGGCAAACAATTGATTTCACATTTGATGCGTATAATGATACAGGTGGCGGCAGTTGTTCCTATGAAGTTAATAGTGTTCAGGTATTTTTGTTTTTCCCATCCAGTGGGGTTGAATATCAGTCAATTATTTCTCCATCTGGTGGTATTGGTGATTATTTTAATTGGAACTATGATGTAGCAAACAAGACAGTAATTGGCCTGAATCATACAGCGCTCCCAGATGGAGCAGGAGATATAGTTACTGTAAGGGCTTTAGTAACACCTTTGGCTTCATATCCCCAATTTAGAACTATAGGTGTTACAGTCCTTCAATATGAAGATGGCCCGGCATTTCCATCCAATAATCCTGATAATGATAATGGAACGACTGTAGTTCAGATCACAGCACCACTACCAATAGAGCTTTCATCATTTAGCGCCAAAAATACCGAGTGTAACATAGTTGTATTAAACTGGGAAACCGTTTCAGAAAAAAATAATGATTACATGGAAGTGCTCAGGAGTAGAGAAAGTACTGAATTTGTGACAGTGGGTAAGATTCAGGGAGCAAATAAGCCTTCTGGTGCTTCATACAGCTTTACAGACAATAATGGACTTGTGGAAGGTGCTGAATACTTTTATAGATTAAAACAAGTAGATTTTGATGGTAGAATAGAATTTTTTGATATCATTTCTGTTCATAATGAATGTGATGGTTTAATTAAATCCATCTCCCTTCACCCAAATCCAGCAATCGAAAAGGTATTTGTTTCGCTTGAAGGATTTAATGTCAACGACGATGTGACAATTATAGTCACAAATGCAATTGGCGAAAAGGTGATGACCATCAATAACGCATTGATCAACGATGCTAATGAATTAAGGTTGAATAGCCTACCGGCCGGGATTTATAATGTTAAGATCGCTGGTTTTGATGAATTAACTTCAAAGAGGTTTATAAAAATAGATTGAATCTAGTAAATTAGTAACAAAAGCTTACCTATTACGCACCGTAGTTGAGCTACGCCCTGTCATCAACATCAATTTTTGACAGGGCTTTTTTTTATTGGGTCGATTTGGTAAACGAAAAAGGAGTTTTTAGGTATGAAATAATAAAACATACCATGGAGCACATTATTATGAAAAGTATTTTGAATTTAGATAATTCTAGGGAGCTAAACTTTATGTAGGGTTAGGAAATCTTTTAAGTTTTAATGTTCTGTCTCAAGCCAAGTTTTTGAGGTTCATTGATGATATCCAAAACGTATCTTTAAATGATGTATAACTCATAAAGATATTACTCAATTATTGTTCGTTAAATATCCTAAAGGGCAGTAACTTAAATCTTTTCATCCTTTATATCATGAAAAGAACTATACCATTAGAGTCTGTGAAATTTCATTAAAAACTCTTGTTTTTTTCTTCTCGATACTTGTATAACAGTTCCATCTGCCATAACTAATGCACTAGATTTTTCATTTGAAAAACTAACTACATAAGAAATATTTACAATCCAAGAATTGTGTACTCTAACGAATAGCTCTGAATTAAAGATTTTTTCAAGGTCTTTTAAAGATTTGGAAGTCAGTAATTTTTTGCCTCCAACGGTTGCAATATCGGTGTAGTTTGAGTCTGATGTACAGTACATAATTTCATTTTGATCAATAAATTTAATCTCTTTACCTACTTGAAAAGCGTA
>JBGSOH010000295.1:0-2125 GCA_041739205.1 Saprospiraceae bacterium | reverse complement strand
GCGGCTTCGCGTTTGCTTCTGCGCGTTCACTTAAAAGAAGATTCTGATTCAACTGTGATGAATTCGCGCCGATTGCATGTTGACGAATTTTTACCATGCCATCAAATACAAACTTTCCGTTGAAGGAATAACGAAAATGGAATTATCTATGTGATACTTCCAACTGTGGAACAATACAAAAAGGGGAGCCTTATTTTCTTTGAAGTTTAATAGCCGATGTGTTGCGTTCTGATCAAATTCAGTTAGACCAATGCTTGATTCTGAACCAATACATCTAATACTAGTCGAACTAAGATTATGTTCTGTGTCTTCTTCTGAATTTTCATCGCTGTCTTTGTTTTCCAAAAATTCGACCAAATCAAAAAAAGAAAACCCAGTCGGACCTACTTGATCTACATTGTAAATAGTAGTTTTGGTTGCATAACTTACTGCTTGAGCATCATGACCGAAACAATGATATAAACACATCATTTCGACTAGTAAACATGCAGAAAACAGTTTAAATGCTAACCTCATGGGCAAATATATTTGAATATTTTGAGCTATTCAACGCACAAATGTAACCTTTCCTTTAAGATTTGTATGTTAAACAAAATATAATTTTTTTATTTCTATCACAGAATGGCTATATCTATTATAACTTCAGATATAAGATGTTGCATTCATATCATTTAGAAAAACCAACATTTAAATATTAAATTATTATTTAATTAGAGTTTCACAAATTTATGCAGAATAATATTTCTTTATACCTTTGCATTGTTATTCAAAAACAAATTATATTTTATATTGTTATTTGGATATAGATCTTTTAAAGTAAAGAATCATGACAGGAAATACTAAACCAAGAATTGTGGTCATCGGTGGCGGATTTGCCGGATTGCAATTTATCCAGAATATTAAAGAAGATACTTTTGATATTCTCCTTATAGACAAGCTGAACCATCATCAGTTTCAACCACTTTTTTATCAAGTAGCCACATCTCAGATAGAACCTTCGAGCATTTCTTTTCCATTTCGCAAGATATTTCAGAAGAGAAAAGATGTGAGAATACGTCTTACCAAAGTAGAAAGTATAGATCAGACCAACAAAACGGTACATACTGATATCGGCTTATTTGAGTACGACTATCTCGTTATTGCTACTGGATGTAAGACCAATTATTTTGGTAATAAAAATATCAAAAAGTACGCTTATAGTCTTAAGTCCACTTATCAGGCCATCACTATTCGAAATAGTATTCTTGAGAATTTTGAGAAATTACTTTATGTAGACGATAAAGAAAAAGAAGCATTACTCAATATCGTTGTCGTAGGTGGTGGACCTACAGGTGTTGAACTCGCAGGTGCGTTTGCAGAGATCAAAAAAGACATATTGCCTAAAGACTTTTTCAGGATAGACTTCACCAAAATGCAAATCATCCTCCTTGAAGGTAGCCCGAATACACTCAATAATATGAGTGACATGTCAAGAAAAGCGTCCGCTCAATATCTCAGAGACCTTGGCGTCACCATTAAAACAGAAGTTTTTGTGACCGATTATGATGGCATCAATCTCCAGATGAATAATGGTGAAGTCATCAAAAGCAAACACGTTATCTGGGCTGCAGGTGTTACTGGAAATCTCATCAAAGGTCTTGACTCTGAAATGATTACACCTACTAATAGGTATAAAGTCAATCGACAAAACAGAATCGAAGGTAGCGAAAACATCTATGCCATCGGAGATATTTCCTACATGGAAACACCTGAATATCCCAAGGGACATCCACAAGTAGCCAATGTAGCTATCAATCAAGGTAAGCTATTAGCCAAAAACTTGCTCGCTCTTATCGAAAGAGAACCTCAGAAAGAATACGAGTACGCAGACCTAGGTTCTATGGCTACGATCGGTAGAAATAAAGCCGTAGTCGAGTTGCCTTTTATGAAGTTTAAGGGATATTTTGCATGGGTAGTGTGGATGTTTTTGCACTTGATGCTCATATTGAGCGTGAGAAACAAAATAATCGTCTTCATAAACTGGGCGTGGAATTATATCTCAAAAAATAGTTCCCTTCGTTTAATTCTTAAGGATGATGAGCGCGTAGATGTTGACAAAGAGAAAAAAAAAGTGATCTCAAAATGG
>JBGSOH010000290.1:0-20616 GCA_041739205.1 Saprospiraceae bacterium | reverse complement strand
TTGGTCGCTTTATCCGTTTTGGTAGTTTCAACTTACTTTAGATACAAAAGAAAAAGATTTGAAGAAGCTAATAAAACTCAGAAAACTATCAGTGAATTGAGGCTAAAATCTCTTCAATCTCAGATGAACCCTCACTTTATTTTCAATTCATTAAATGCCATACAGCAGTTTATAAATGTCGAAAATAGGAGAGCGGCTAATGACTACTTGGCGCGTTTTGCTAGGTTGATGCGTTTATATTTAGGAGGATCAGAAAATCAGTTTATATCATTAGAACAAGAAATGGAAGTAATCAGGCTTTATTGTCAGTTGGAACATCTTAGATTTGCAGATAAATATGAATATGAAATCAATATTCAAAAAGGGTTGGACTTGTCCCAAGTGAAAGTTCCTGCAATGTTGCTTCAACCTCATGTAGAGAATGCAATTAGACATGGCTTGGTACCGTCAGGTAAAAATGATAATTTTTTGAATATTGAAGTGTACAAATTAGGTGAAGGTATTTTGTGTTCTATAAAGGACAATGGTATAGGCAGATCAAAATCACTTGAATTAAAGATGTATAATCAAGAAAGACATAGATCATTGGGCAATAAAATTTCTAAAGAGAGGTTAGAAGTAATACGGGATTTGAAATTGGCAAATATTACAGAAACTATAGACGACGTAATATGTGACAACATGATTTGTGGGACAGAAGTAAGAATATTTGTAGGTTTTTAAAATATCTTTTAATTTTGCAAGTTGAGAAGGTGCAAATTTCTTCAATTAATTTTTAAGGCAACGGTATGAATTCTGAAAAACTCAAAACGGTCATAATAGATGACGAAAAACCAGGAAGAGATAATCTAAAAGCAATTCTTGCTGATTATTTTGATGACATTGAGGTGATTGGCGAAGCTGATGACCTGAATTCTTCAATCCAATTATTAGAAAAGGAAAACCCCGATTTGGTCTTTTTGGATATTGAACTTGGACTGAACACAGGTATTGAACTCTTGAGTTTGGTAAAAAATCCCAGCTTCGAAGTTATTTTTATCACAGCCTATGAAGATTACGCAGCCAAGGCATTCAGAACAATTGCGACTGATTATCTTTTAAAACCTATTGATATTGATGAATTACGTGAAGCTATCCTTAAAGTCAAACAAAAGATTTTTGCAAAAGTATCTCAGAAGTTGATGCTCGAAAGTGCCACTGTAAGTAATACAACGGAAAATGGTGGAAATCTAAAAATTAGTAGTACTGATGGGATTGAAATTATCTCTTTTAAGGATATTCTCTACCTTAAATCAATAAACTATTATACTAATATCATTTTGGTAAATGGTAAGGAAATCATTACTTCAAAACATTTGAAGGATTATGAAGAACAACTTAAAAATAATAAATTTTTCAGAATTCATAACTCCTACATAATCAACACAGAATATCTACAAAATATAGCAATGAAGGAAGGTTTTTTTGCAAATTTGGTGGATGGTACATCCATTAAAATTTCAAGAAGAAGAAAAGATGAATTTTTGAATTTTTTAAATTCATAGCATAAAAATCGACTTGCTTGTTGTCAAAATTTACCGAATTCTGACTCATTTCCACCGAATTCTGATTTTGACCCCATTTACTAAAATCTATTTATTATTTTTGGGTTGTACTTTGACCCTTTGATTATGTTTAAGTAAGTTATTTCGACACCAAGACTTACCAAAGCTAACTATTTTTATTTCAATCCACATTTTGTGGTGTTTAAAAGTCAATAGTACCCGTTGTTAAAAAAAAATACCTGTACACAATACAGGTATTTTTTTATTTGATGAATCTGAAATAAATTTTTACTTGGAGTAGTTTAAAAATTCAGCTTTTCTATGCTCATCTTGAAATTTGCCTGAATAGGACGCTGTTACAGTACTACTGTTGATATCCTGAATACCTCTAGAAGAAACACATAAATGCGTTGCTTCTATATAAACTGCTACATCATCAGATTCTAAAACTCTTTTTAACTCTTCTGCAATTTGTACTGTTAGACGCTCTTGGACTTGAGGCCTTTTTGCGTAGAACTGAACAATTCTATTTAGTTTTGACAATCCGATCACTTTTCCTGAAGATATATATGCTACATGTGCCTTCCCAATAATTGGTACAAAATGATGCTCACAATTAGAATAAAAAGTTATATCCTTCTCCACAAGCATTTCTGTATACTTGTATTTATTATCAAAGAGTTTTACATCAGGTTTATTAGCTGGATTCAGGCCACTAAAAATTTCTTTGACATACATTTTGGCTACTCTATACGGAGTTCCTTTAAGACTATCATCCGTTAAATCCAATCCTAGAATGTCCATGATACTTCTAAAATGATTCTCGATCGCACTGATTTTGTCTGTGTCACTCATATCAAACGCCCCTTCTTTCATTGGTGTATCAAAGCTAGTTAAAATATGATCATCATCTTCAGCATCATAATCGACTTGAGTTTTACTAGCATTTAATTGCTCATAATCATTATCCATTAAATCGAAATGCTGTAAATTAAATTCTGACTGGTTAAACATTATATTTTGATTTAGTATCTGAGCATAACATCGTTCAATACGTATTGTTTAAGTAATTAGTATTTTATGTTAAACAAAATGTATTAAATACTAGTTTGATCAAGTGAATTAGTTTGCAGTTTTTAAATAAAGAGTTTACTCCGAAACGTGTTTGACAGGAAAATAAGGAAATAATTATATCTTAATAAATTGGTAATCAAATGTTTATATTTTGGTTATAGGGTGAAAAATGATTGATTATCTAATTTTTAGTATTTTTGGAGTGGACTCAATTGATAAAGTATGACATCCAAGATACAGTATATTTCCCTTTTTAATTTTAAAGTGACATAAATCATATTTTTGAGTGATTTTTTTTAAGTTTTTTTAGAATATTTAATATATTTTTGTATATTCTAAACAATTTAACCTGATATTTATGCTTAAAATTCTTTGTCCAACTGACTTTTCACAAAATTCCAAGTTTGCTATCGAGTATGCAATTGATTTAAGTAATGCATTAGAAGCTAAATTATATTTTGCAACTTCATTCAAAGTGCCTACCGTAGCTGGTAGTTTAAGATCACTCGACGAAAAAATTCGAACTGCCCTTGAGGAGGACCTTTTAACTTTTGTTTCAGAATTTAGTGATTTAATAAAAACAGGGCTTGAACCATCTGTTGCTGTTCTCGAAGGAAATACGACAGATTCATTATTACTTTACAGTAAACACGCAGAGATCAATCTAATCGTTATGGGGACTTTGGGGAGTTCAGCAATAGCTAATATGGTGACAGGTAGCATTACTAAAAAAATGTTTGAGAAAAGTACTATTCCTGTGCTAGCTATACCGTCCACCACTCGTTACAATATGACTTCCAATAGATTTCTATTAAGTTTGGACTCAAATGGTATTGGTAATAAATCGTCTATAGAATTATTGAAAAAATTGAAGTTTTTACCAAACACAACTATTGATGTTTTTCACATGTCAACAAAAGATGAGGTTGTATCTTTGGATCCCAAATCAGGTGAATTGGCAGGTATTGTAAATGAAATTATTAATGTAGAAGGAATAGATGTTGTTAAAGAAATTAAATATTTTGTTGACACAAATGATATCGGCATATTGATCATGGTAGGGAGGAAACATAGTTTCTGGGAAAGATTATTTTTGGAAACGAATACCACAGCAGAATTATTTAGTACAAATGTGCCGATATTGATTTTACCAGAATAAACATTTATATTTATCTTAAATATGTTTTGCAATTTGTGTGAAATGATTTAGGTTTACATTCCAATTTAAATTAATTGCCAATATGGAAATTGTAAATCATTCTTTTCAGGAAATAAAAGAGTCCTTTGATAAAAAAAGGACTCTTTTTGATTTAGGTCATACCAAATCTTACGAATTTAGACGTAAAGCACTGATTAACTTAAGGAGTGCCATCATCAAATACAAATCTGAAATATTAGATGCTTTATATGCGGATTTTAAGAAACCATCTTATGAAGCGTATATCGGTGAAATAGGTGTCACAACTGATGATATCAATTTTGCATTAAAACATTTAGCCCAATGGATGGAAGTGCAGCATGTACCGACACCGCTTACTATTCAGCCTGCGTCCAGCAAAATCTATGCAGATCCCAAAGGCGTCGTATTAATTTTTGCACCATGGAACTATCCTTTCAATCTAACTATGATACCTTTGATTGGGGCGATTGCTGCAGGAAACTGTGTCATGCTGAAACCTGCACATGAAACACCAAATACTGCCAAAGTAATGGAAAAGATCATAACCACCACTTTTGACCAGAGTTTTGTAAGTGTAGTCATGGGAGAAGGAATACAAATCGGCGAAATCTTATTGGACAATTTTACATTTAACCATATATTTTTTACAGGTTCTCCCAATGTTGGGAAATGGATTATGGAGAAGGCTGCCAGAACTTTGACACCTGTGACCTTAGAATTGGGTGGTAAAAGTCCTACTATCATAGACAAGACTGCAAATCTTAAGGTAGCGCTCAATCGTCTAGTCTGGGCTAAGTATTTTAATTGTGGTCAGACTTGTACGAGTCCTGATTATATCCTTGTCCATAAAGACATCAAAGAAAAATTTATAACTGGTTTAAAAGCCAAAATCAAAGATTTTTATGGTGAAGACCCTCAAAAGTCGCCATATTATCCTAGAATGGTCAATAAAACTAGATTTGATGTCGTGAGCAAATATTTATCCCAAGGTAAGTTGATCTCTGGCGGTAGGGTAGATCCTGCTGATAACTACATCGAACCATCTGTCATCGAGTTGGATAATCTTGAAGTTCCTGTCATGCAAGAAGAGATTTTTGGTCCAATTATGCCAATCATTACTTGGTCGGATAAATTAGAAATATTGACCATTGTGAGGAAAAATAGATATCCACTCACTTGTTATGTTTTTGCTGAAGACAAAGCTCTCATTGATTTTGTGATAAAAAACATTGAATTTGGAAGTGGATGTATTAATGATACCATGGCACAATTTGCTAATTCTCATTTTCCATTCGGTGGCGTACAAACGAGCGGTATAGGAAAATATCATGGAAAATATAGTTTTGATACATTCTCAAACCTGAAACCAATCTTGAGCACTTCGACTTGGATAGATCCTGATCTCAGATATCCGCCTCACACTTCATTCAAGATGAAACTCGCCAAATGGTTTTTGGAATAAAGTAATTTTAAGACAAATATTACTTAAGTGTATTTATGAATGTTTTAAGTTTGTCTTCCTGTTTGGTTCCAATAAGAATTTTTTTGCCAGTTTTCATGTAAAGCTGAAGACCAGTATTACCACTAATAATATAGGCTTTTCCTGCTGAGAAGCTATTTCTGATACCCCATCCACCATACTCCCGAATAGGTTTGAATGTACGTATTTCTGATTTTTCCACATCCGACCACAAGATAGTTTGCCATTTTAGATGAAGTGGAAACAATTTATAATCGATCGTCTTATCGTTTATTTTAGTATGTAATCTCATAAAAAACAACAAACCACTGACAAAAGCGGTGGATATCATACTTCCATAAAAAAAAGAAATATCCACATGGTCCAAATGGAAATAAATGATATAATTGATCACAGATACCAAAGCCATTATAGACAAAGGCCAAATTGAGTCTATTCTTTGCGTTTCTTCGTAACTTTTCGCCATTAGAATGTTACTGATTTGGTCATTTCTTTACCTTCCCTTAGGAATTTTACATCAATGGTTTGTCCAGGTTTGAATATAGACAAACATTTCATGTATGACTGCATATCAGGCACTTCTAGTTCTCCCATTTTGGTTATGATATCGCCTTTTATCAACCCAGATAGTTGTGCAGGCTTACCGTCCTTCACACCATCAAGTTTTAGTCCGACACCATCGTACAAGTAGTCAGGCATCACTCCAAGTGTAACAGAAAAAGCCATTCTAGCCTGAGATTCATCTTTTGTTTTGGTGAATGGTAGTTTATCTTTGCCTTCCAGCGCCACCACTACCTGATAGATATAATCCACAATGTCGTGTACACCTTCATAATTGATCAAATGAGCATCGTCACTTGGCTTATGATAATCGCTATGTTGACCTGTAAAAAATGCCAAAACTGGAATTTCTGCATTGTAAAATGATGCATGATCTGAAGGTCCCATTCCAGACAAATCTTTTTTAAAGCTGAATTTTGGTTTCTTGATTTTATCTATGATTGACTCTAATTCTGGGGAAGTACCAATTCCGCTGATAGCCAGTTTTCTTTCAGCATTGAGTCTACCTATCATGTCCATATTGAGCATGATATTGAATGATTTTTTATCAAAAGTTGTATTGTTTACAAAGAAATTTGATCCCCAGAGACCTTTTTCTTCTCCTGAAAAACAAATAAATAAATAATTATGATTTTTGAGATCACTTTTTTTGATAACTTCTGCCAAATATAGTACACCAGCTACACCACTTGAATTGTCATCCGCTCCATTATGGATAGCTAGCTCACCTACATATAATGAACCTTCATGTCCGTATCCTAAGTGATCGTAATGTCCACCAATAATAATGGTAGTGGCGGCTTTATTGTCAATGTAGCCTAATACATTCCTACCTGTAACTTCTGTACCATTTGAAGTAGACTCATCGCCATGTGGGTTTCCGCTTTTTTTGCGTTTGAATGTTTGGAAATAAGTGTTGTTTTCTCCAGCTGTTTTCAGTCCGATTTCAGCAAATCTTTTAGCTATAAATTCTCCTGCTTTTCGCTCTCCTTCGGTACCAATTTCCCGACCTTGCATATCATCAGCAGCTAAAGTCTCAATATCCATACGAATACTGGTTTGAACATTAATTGATGGAGCAATTGCTTTTTTGCTACAAGAAGAGATTAGTAAAGAGAAAACGAATAAATAGATATAAACAGTTCTGAAGGAAGACATACAATTAATTTTATACAGCAAATTTATAAATTAAATAACGATATTTCTAATGCTAGGTCAAATTGTTACAATCAAATGAGATACATCATATTAAAATCGGAAACACAAAAAATATAGTTTTAACAATTAAGGCACAAAGATGGCTTGTCTAATATTTACCAAAGTGGTCAATAAAGATTCCAAATTATCCAGTGGCAACATATTGGCAGCATCAGATTTTGCTTCGGATGGATTAGGGTGGGTCTCTAAAAATAATCCATCAGCTCCTACTGCCACTGCCGCTTTTGCAATTGTACTTATTAAGCCAGGTTTTCCACCTGTTACTCCTGATGGCTGATTTGGCTGCTGAAGTGAGTGTGTACAATCCATAATCACAGGTACGCCAAAAGACTTCATTACAGGAATTCCTCTATAATCTACCACAAGATCTTGATAACCGAATGTGGTTCCCCTTTCTGTCAACATCACTTTTTCATTATGACATTCACGTACTTTTTGTACAGCGTGCACCATCGACTCCGGACTCATAAACTGTCCTTTTTTGATATTGACGATCTTTCCAGTATCTGCTGCTGCTTTGATGAGAGATGTTTGTCTGCACAAAAAAGCTGGTATTTGAAGGATATCGACATACTCTGCTGCCATCGCTGCTTCTTCGTCTGTATGGATGTCGGTCGTAACAGGTAAGTCAAATGTTTCAGCAACTTTTCTTAATATTTTAAGTGCTTTTTCATCTCCTATACCTGTGAATGAATGTATAGAAGACCTATTTGCTTTGCGATAAGAGCCTTTGAAAACATACGGAATCTTAAGGTCTGAAGTAATTCTTTTTACTTTTTCGGCAATTTCCATAGCCATTTGTTCTGACTCAATCGCGCATGGTCCTGCAATGAGAAAAAAGTTATTGGATGTACGGTGACCGATATTTTTTATGGATGAAACCAAAGAATATGACTGCATGAGTTGTTTGTTATTTTTTAATGTCCAAAAACGTATTGAACTAAATTCGCACCCATTCTTAGTGCTTTTATTCTTGCTTCTTCGGGATCTTTATGGACTTCTTGGTCTTCCCATCCGTCTCCGAGATCACTTTCAAATGAGTAATAACAGATGAGTCTACCTTCCCAAAGCAAGCCGAAACCTTGTGCGGGTTTGTCATCATGTTTGTGTATTTTGGGCAATCCACCTTCAATTTTATATTTTTGACTGTAAACAGGGTGACTGAATGGCAACTCTATAAAACTAAGCTCCGGAAAGACTTTTTTCATAGCCAATCTTACGTATGGATCCATGCCATAATTATCGTCAATGTGAAGAAAGCCACCTGCGATTAGATAAGTTCTTAGGTTTTCTGCATCTGAATCTGAAAAAACTACGTTGCCGTGTCCCGTCATATGGATGAAAGGATAGTTGAATATTTCCACACTTCCCACATCAACAACTGCGTATTCTGGATCTATATTGGTATTCAGAAATTTATTGCAAAAGCCCGCCAAATTTACCAAAGAAGTAGGATTACTATACCAATCGCCACCTCCAGAATACTTCAATAGTCCTAATTTAATAGCAGGTCCACCATCCGCAAAAGCAAAAAATGGTATTAATAATAAATAAACAAACTTCATTTTTATGATATCTTATTACAACTACAACGTATCACCTATGAAAACGTTTATAACTATAAGTTAAAATGCATAATCTTATTATGAAAGATTAGATGGACTCATAATATTTTAAAAATACTTATAGCTTTGACCTGCTTTTATATCCAATAAGGTCTCATATATAAGATCTATGACGCTAAGGATATCTTTTTCATGAGCCATCTCCACAGTGGTGTGCATATATCTCAATGGCAAAGATATTAAGACCGAAGGTACACCACCATTACTGTACGCAAACGCGTCCGTGTCCGTACCTGTACTACGACTCGCAGCGGCTAACTGATAATCTATTTTTTTTGCATCTGCGACGTCTATGACTTGTTGGAGCAACTTATTATGTACTGCGGGAGCAAAAGTAAGGCTAGGCCCTAATCCACATTTTGTATCTCCTTGAATTTTACTATTTACAAGAGGTGTACTAGTGTCATGTGTGACGTCGGTCACTATGGCAACGTGTGGTTTTATAGTATTAGCGATCATTTCTGCACCACGAAGACCTATCTCTTCTTGCACTGCATTTACTATATATAAGGAGAAGGGTAGCTGTTTTTTATTTTCCTTCAGTATTCTTGCTACTTCTGCGATACAAAAACCACCTATTCTATTATCTAATGCACGACCTGTGTAATAGACATTATTTAATTTTGTGAGTTCGTCTACGAAGGTAATCACACTTCCCACATGGACGCCCATTTCTAGTACTTCTGCCTTATCTTTTGCGCCTACATCTACAAAAATGTTATCCATTGTTGGCGAAAGGTTTTCGTCTTTCCCTTTTCGAGTATGTATAGCTGGCCATCCAAAAACACCTTTTACAATTCCTTTTTTTGTATGAATATTCACACGCATAGAAGGTGCAATAATGTGATCTGAGCCACCATTTCTGATGACATGGATAAAGCCAGTATCAGAAATATAATTAACATACCAAGATATTTCATCAGCATGTGCTTCTATGACCACTCGGTAATCCATGCCAGGATTTATGACTCCATAAGCTGTTCCGTAGTTGTCAAGATGCCACTCATCTACGAACGGTTTTATATACTCTACCCAAATCTTTTGACCAGGTGCTTCGTATCCGGTAGGTGATGCATTATTCAGATAATTGTATAAAAAATCTTCTGATTTTTTTGTGATATGACTCATCAAAAAATTATTTCGGTTTTTAAAATATTTTTTTAAAAATTATTTTGATACCAGTTTTGAGGATCGCTATTCCATTTGCTAAGCATTTCAGCTTCTTCATTTGAAATATAAGATGCTGCTGTTGCTTCTGAAATCAAATAATTATAATCGGACAAAGTACGGTATTTACATTCTGAATTCCTAAAATTTTCAGCTGCTTTTTCAAAACCATAGTCAAATATTGCAACGACGCCAAGTACATTATGACCTTCATTTCTCAATATTTCAACCACTTCTATGGAGCTTCCACCTGTGCTTATTAGGTCTTCAACAACCAAAATGCTAGATCCAGGCTCGATTTCACCTTCTATTTGATTTTGTCTCCCGTGACTTTTTGGCGCAGAACGTACATAGGAAAAAGGTAGGTTGAGTTTATCTGCTAGGAGAGCTCCGTGCGCAATTCCAGCAGTAGCTACACCGGTGATCATATCTATTTTTCCGAAGGATTCTGACAGTTTTGAAAAGCCATTTTTAATAATGTCTCTCACCTCAGGATGGGACAAAGTGACTCGATTATCACAGTAAATCGGAGACCTCATACCCGATGCCCAAGTAAAAGGATTTTGTGGACTTAATTTAATTGCTTTAATTTGCAAAAGTTTTTGAGCAATCAATGTTTCAAACATCATATTAATATTTTAATGAATAAGTCGCAAATTTACAAAATCTATATAAACGAAGTAGAAGTTATCTTAAAACCTTCTGCAGATGTTACTTTAGAAGATACGGTGACTTCGGGTAGCGTGGTGGTAAAATATACAGGAAATAAGAAACATTTGCTGGATTACATCAGTATTTTGGAGAAATCTATCAAGTCTGAGAAACTCATAATTCATCATGAAGATTTTCCAAAACTTAAGTCTGACTTTAAATCTCATTTTTCAGAGATAGAAGCAGGCGGCGGTTTGGTAAAAAATGAGAAGAATGAATATCTCTTCATTTTCAGACGTGGTTCTTGGGATCTACCGAAAGGTAAGATAGAAAGTAACGAAACCAAAAGAGAAGCCACGCTTCGTGAAATAACCGAAGAAACAGGTATCAAAAAAATGACCATTGTTTCAAAATTGATGGTAACACGACATACTTACCGAAGTAATGTGGGAAAAAGAATCATCAAAAAATCTCATTGGTATCTAATTGATGCTAAAAAACAAGCTTTAGTTCCGCAAGCAACAGAAGATATTGAGAGGGCAGATTGGATGACATTGGAAAGATTTTTTAGTAAAAAAAGGCAAGTGTATCCTAATATTTTGGAAGTATTGCACACCCAAGACACCCAAGATATAAAGATAAAAGTCCAGATTAAGATCAACTGAAATCAAAAAATGAAGTGTTTCTATGTCTAAATGGGATAAAATAAAGCTCTTTGCAAAGTCATATTATAAGGATATAGTAGTTGGTTTTATTATATTTTCAGTGGCTTGGGTACTTTTATTACGAGTGTTTTATCCTCCAATTACGCTATTAATGGTAAAACGAATAATTAATGGTGAAGGTAAAGAATTGGCTTACTCATGGAAATCTACAAATGAGATATCGCCTTACATTCAAGTTTGTGCCATGGCTTCGGAAGATCAAAACTTGCCTTTTCATTATGGCATGGATCTAGAAGCTATCGATAAGGCACTAAATGTTAATAAAAAGGGTAAAAAAGTTTTTGGAGCAAGTACAATTACACAGCAAGTAGCCAAAAATGTCTTTCTTTTTCCACAAAGGTCATACGTAAGGAAAGGTCTTGAGTTGTATTTTACGCTTTTGATAGAGACACTTTGGACAAAACAACGGACGCTGGAGATGTATTTAAATGTGGCTGAAATGGGCGATATGATATTCGGCGTAGAAGCCGCAGCACAAGCGTATTTTAAGAAATCTGCCCAAAAACTTACTCTTAATGAATCAGCGCTCATCATATCTGTGTTACCTAATCCTATCAAATATTCAGTCAAAAAACCAGGGGCTTATGTAAGTGAAAGACAACAGCAAATTTCATCACTTTATCATTCTCTCGATGGCACGCATTATCTTAGAGAATTGTATATAAAGACAGATAATTCTCTCTATGATTTTAAAAAATATAAAAAATAAGCTTAGAAAATAATTACCTTTTAACTTTTTTGAAAATTATTTATCAAAGAATAGTACTTTTGCAGCCAATTAAAAAGTAAAACCATGTTAGATCAATTTAATAGCCTTACTGAAGAAGAATTTGAGAAATTGAAAGATGCCGTTCCTTTGATTACTGTTTTAATAGCAGGTGCTGATGGCAATATTCACAACGATCAATTAGAATGGGCTAATAAAGTGACTAAAATTAGGAGCTATAATATGAAGGCCGAGATGAAAGCTTTCTATCTTGAAGTTGGAAAAACTTTTTCAGAAAGATTACAATATTATATTGATGCTTTCCCAACAAATGTAGCAGATAGAACAAAGCTAATAAGTGATAGATTATCCCATATCAACGACATTTTAGCTAAGCTTGAACCAGAAGTTGGTGCTAAGTTTTATAAAAGTTTTACTAGTTTTGCTGAGCACGTAGCAAAAGCATCAGGAGGTTTTTTGGGTTTTTTCAGCATCAACAAGGATGAAGCAAAGTTGATAGGATTGCCTATGATTACTCCAATCTTAAGCATTTCTGACGAAGAAGAATAAATCCATATTTATTTTTTGCTAGGTTCAGGCAACATGCCTGATAATAATATATCGTAGCTAGAAAGCTAAGATAATCGGTGTTTCTAATCATTTTATATCCCAGATATGAAACTATGTTGAATATTTATATTTATTTGTTTTGTCGAAAATAATTATAAATTTTTTCTAATTATACAGAAGGTTTAGAATGTAGTTGTATTTTTATGTTGTCATTACATTTTAAAAGTAATATTATTGAAATGTAATCTTTTTTGGTTTCCTTAAAGTATAATTATAACAGTATGAAAATTCATTTTTATATAGCATGCTTTTTGATTTTCTGTTTCCAACAAGCAAGTTTTGCTCAAAACAGCACTATCACAGTTAAAGATTATAAAACCAAGGAAGCATTGGTTGGTGCCACAATCATTCAGGGGGAAGGTGGATATATTACAGATATTGATGGGAAGTTTACTATCCTAAATCCAACTTTTCCCTTCGAAATCGTTGTATCTTATATTGGTTATGAAGATCAAAAAATTATCTTCATAACTTTAGGCGATATACCATTAGAAATATTATTGGTACCATCTCAAACCGCTCTTGATCTTGTTACGGTCACTAGCACGAAATACGAACAAAACATCACTAGATCTATGGTTTCAGTAGATATTCTTAAGCCAGATCTTTTGCGAAGTGTAAATGCCACATCATCAGATGAGATATTAAATAAGGTACCTGGTGTGCAGATCCTTGACGGTCAGGCAAATATACGTGGTGGATCTGGATATTCGTACGGCGCGGGTAGTAGAGTGATGCTGCTTATTGATGATATTCCTGCTTTACAAGTGGACGCAGGGTTTCCCAATTGGAATGACATTCCCATAGAAAACCTTAGTCAAATAGAAGTTCTGAAAGGTGCGGCTTCTTCTTTATATGGTTCGGCAGCACTGAATGGAATTATTAATTTTAGATCATCATACGCAACATCAAACCCTGAAACTCGCCTCTCACTTGCGACAAATATTTTCCAATCACCAAAAGATGTTGAAAAAAAGTGGTGGGGAGATACCTTGAGACATGAAACTAATGCATCCTTTGTGCACAAACAAAAGTTTGGTAAACTTGACTTCATAGGAAGTGCTTTTTATAATAAATTGAATGGATTTAACCAATCTACTAATGAGGAACGAGGTCGCGCAAATGTAAATCTTAGATACAGACTGAAAGATAATTTGGTTTTTGGTCTGAATGTACTTTATAATCAAAGTGCAAGTAATAGCTTTTTTATTTGGAAAAACGCCGCTTCTGGCGCATTGCAACCACTTGCGGGTACAGTCTCAGATAGGACTGCAAAACGTTTTTATATAGACCCATCCATTCGGTACACAGACAGTCACAATAATAAACATAAGCTTTTATGGCGGACCACATCTGTCAATAATGAGAATAACACCAATCAGTCTAATAGTTCTATAAACCATTACGGCGAGTATCAAATACAGAATACTTTACAAGGACTTGGATTGACATATACGGCTGGTGCAGTGGGTATTTGGAGTTCAACTGATTCCCAGATTCTCGGTGATACTACGTTTACAGCTAGTTCTTATGCAACTTATCTTCAGCTAGACAAAACTTTTGGCGATAGGCTCACTATTGCAGGTGGACTTAGATATGAATATAATGCTCAGAGAAGTCCCATTTCATTGATTGACCCAACTGGTAAAAAGTCTGATGATCAAATTATTGCACGACTTTCGGCAAATTACAAACTTTTTGAATATACATTTTTGCGTGGTTCTTGGGGACAAGGTTATAGATTTCCTACCCTTACAGAAAGATTTGTAACAACAAGTTTTGGAGATTTTAACATATTTTCTAATCCAGCTTTACGACCTGAATATGGGTGGACTTCAGAAATTGGTGTCAAACAGGGCTTTAAATTAGCGAGTTTTCAAGGATTTCTTGATTTTTCTGGATTTATCTCCGAGTATGAAGATATGATAGAGTTTACTTTTGGCTCAGACGATAGGGGACTAGGATTCAAACCACAAAATATCGGAAACACAAGGATTTCAGGTTTTGAAGTGGGCGTGATGGGACAGTTAAAATTCTTCGGTGTGCCGATCAATGTTTTCGGTGGATATACTTTTATTAATCCTATTTATAAAAACTTTGATACTAGCGAAGAGATCAGAAATAGTGTATCTGAAAATAAAAATGTTTTAAAATATCGAGCCAAGCACCAAATGAAAATGGATGTCGAAGCAAAAAATTGGAAATTTAAATGGGGCGTTTCGATACAAAGAGTTAGTCATACCATTAATGTAGACAAGGCGTTTGAGTCCGTTCCACCTATCAATTTTGATTTTTTCGGAATCGCTGCATACAGAGATTTAAATAATAAAGGGTATTATCTATTGGATAGTAGGCTAGGAATAGAGCTTGATAAATTTACTTTTACATGTTTGGCAAACAACATTCTCAATCAAGAGTATAGTTTACGTCCAGCTTTAGTGGAAGCGCCGCGTAGTTTTGGTTTTAGAATCGATTATAAAATCAATTAAACTGAAATATCTTGTTAAATATTTGTCTCATCACAGATCTTCATATTGACGCAGTTGGGTATTCTTTCAATGGAATTGACCCAAGGGCGAATTTTCAAAAAGTCCTTAAAGAAGCCACTTCCAAAAGTCCAGAATTAATTGTACTTACGGGTGATTTGTGTAATAAAGTAGGTGATTTGGAAATTTATCATTGGATAAAACAACAAATGGACGCTGTGAATATTCCATACTGCTGTATTCCGGGCAATCATGATGATGCATCTTTGATGATGGATGTTTTTTATAAAGGTGCTTTTGTATCAAAGAGCGAACTATTTTTTGTAAAAGAATTTCATGGTCACAGCCTTATTTTTTTGGATACTTCACAAGGTTACATGTCAGCAGAACAATATAATTGGTTAAATGAAATTGTGTCTTCTATTCAAAAAGATGTATTCATTTTTATGCACCATCCACCAGTTCTAGCCATTGCAAAGCACATGGAACCAAGATACGCATTTCAGCAAATGCAGGAGTTTCAGTCCATTTGTGCATCATTTCAAGACAAAAAATTTCATATCTTTACAGGACATTATCATTTTGAAAGGTCAATTGCTAAAGGTAATATGACCGTATATATTTCCCCATCTACGTATCTCCAAATTCATCCTGATTATGAAGAATTTAAAATTCAACATGATAAGATAGGGTATAGGGAAATAAAGTTGACAGATCAGAGTATGGTGACCAATGTAAACTATTTATAAAAGTGAAATTCTAAACACACTTATACTTCATCCAAACAATATGAATCCCAAAGTCGCACTAAATGGATGGTGCGGTATTTTTGTTATTGCACCATAAAGTATTATCTTTGCATTTTGATTTACCTAACCAAATTTTAATCATTAAATCATGCAAAAAGTATATATTGTTTCAGCAGTAAGGACATCTTTGGGTAGTTTTGGAGGTGGATTGTCTACTATTCCTGCAACTCAATTGGGAGCTACAGCCGTCAAAACTGCGGTAGAAAAAGCTGGAATCACACCATCATCTGTACAAGAAATCTTCATGGGGCAAGTCGTCCAAGCTAATGCTGGTCAAGCACCTGCAAGACAAGTTGCTCTTCATGCTGGATTAAGTAATGCGACTCCTGCTACCACCATTAATAAAGTATGTGCTTCTGGCATGAAGTCTATCATGTTTGCCGCACAATCTATCCAACTAGGTCAAAACAATGTAGTCGTAGCCGGTGGTATGGAAAATATGTCTGCGATACCTTATTATATGGCAAAAGGCCGTTATGGCTATGGTTACGGCAATGCGGAGTTAATAGACGGATTGGTACGTGATGGCCTTCAAAATGTATATGATGGTAATGCCATGGGTTGTTTTGCGGATGCAACCGCGACAAAATATGATATAAGTAGAGAAGAGCAAGATGCCTATGCCGTACAGTCATATCAAAGATCAGCGGCCGCTTGGGAATCAGGCAAGTTCACTAATGAGATTGCAGGTGTAGAAGTTAAGGATCGCAAAGGAAATATCAAAGTGATAGATCATGATGAAGAATACAAAAATGTAATGTTTGAAAAAATACCTTCACTTCGACCTGTATTTACTAAAGACGGAACCGTCACTGCAGCGAATGCATCTACTATAAATGATGGTGCAGCAGCATTGGTATTGGTAGATGAAGCGACACTAAAAGCGCACAACTTGACACCACTTGCGAGCATTGTAGCTTATGCAGATGGTGCACACGAACCAGAATGGTTCACAACTGCGCCAGCTATTGCAGCTCAAAAAGCACTGGACAGAGCTGGATTGACAATTGGCGATATAGATTATTTTGAAGTAAATGAAGCGTTTGCGGTAGTGGCACTTGCATTTATCAAGCATTTTGGACTTTCGCAAGATAAAGTCAATGTCCATGGTGGTGCAGTTTCACTTGGACATCCACTAGGTTGCTCGGGAGCCAGAATTGTCACTACATTGACCCACGTCCTTCAGCAACGTGGTGGCAAATACGGAATGGCAGCTATCTGTAATGGTGGTGGCGGCGCAAGTGCGATGATTATAGAGCGATTATAATTTTATCATTGACATCAGTATTTTGATGTCAAATATTTTAAAAGAGCTTTAACCAAGCAATTGGTTGGAGCTCTTTTAATTTTCGAATAATCGTTACTTATATATATAGAAGACTATTTTACATGTCTTATAAATTATAATTAAACTTTGAGCTACCTTTTATTAAATATTTCTATAATATGTAACTAATTGATTATATTTGCTAAGGGTTATCACCCAAAAAGTGTTAAAATTACATAAATTACGTACAACCAATAATAAATACATGTAAATTTGTCCTAATATGTTTTAAAGGTCTTATTTATTAATTATTCTAAAAGTCTCAGAAGAATGAAAACAAATTTTTACACAAGATTAAGATCGGCGTCGATTTTGATATTTGCAGTTATGCTTATATCAAGATCTTATGCCGCAAATGAAAAGGCTGTTTGGCCATTTACACTCAATTGTCCATCTGATGTCACGGTCAGTTGTACAGATGAAATTTGGGATCTCTCCATGTATGGCAATGCCACTTACACATATGGATACCACACCTACAGCGCAGGAAGTCCGACAGTTCACTATTATTTAAATAGCTGTAATGCAGGTTACATCACACGCACATGGATGGTGGAAGATTATAATTGGAACTGGCACAGTTGTACTCAGACCATTTATGTGTCATCTTCAGCTAATGGTGGTCCTAATATTGTATGGCCACTAGACATTACACTAGAAGGATGTAATCCTAATACGCATCCTAATCAGCTACCAGATCTATATGACTATCCTTCATGGGTTTCTACTGAATGTAGTATGCTCGGTAGATCTTATAGCGATCGATTATTTACTGTAAATAGTCAATGTAAAAAGATCATGCGTACATGGTGTATTCTAGACTGGTGTGATTACCACCCAAGTACAGGATACAAACAATACATGCATTCTCAGTTTATATATATTATAAATAGCGAGCCACCTGCGATTAATTGTCCAGCTGAAATTACCGTCAACTCATTAAACTGTAAAAATGCTGAACTTATCGTAGCTCCATTGACCATCGATCCAGGCACCTGTGGTGGAAATTATGAAATAACAAATAATTCACCATATTCAACATCAAAAGGAGCGAATATCTCTGGCATTTATCCTATTGGTACTACTAAGGTAAAGTACACCGTGAAATATGGTTGTGGTAACTTTAAATCTTGTACTGTCAATGTAGTTGTCAAAAATGGTAGTAAACCAATACCTTACTGCATAGGTACTTTGATCACAGCACTTATGGGTGTAGATACAGATGGAGACGGTCTAGTAGATGATGGAATGGTAGAATTATGGGCAAAAGACCTAGACAAAGGTAGTAAATCGCTTTGTGGTTATCATCCATTAAAGTTTTCATTCTCACCAAATGTTAATGAGACTAACAAAGTATTTACATGTGATAATATTGGCAAAAACGATGTTAAAATGTATGTCACAGATAGTAAAGGTGCGCAATCTTATTGTGTAGTCGAAATAATCATTCAAAACAATGGTGCAAACATTCCTAATTGTCACCCTGAACCTGATGAACCTGAGATTCCATTATACAGTGTGCGTGGAACTATACAATCAGTTTCAGATTTTCCATTGGACAAAGCAGAAGTTACTTTAAAGTATGTAGATCCTATCATTACTTATTCATCTACATTTGACACTACAGAAACCTTGCAGTTGGATTCATTTATTAACGCTTCAGGATATAAACTGTATAGATATTTGACGGTCACTACTGTTACTGAAAAAATTGATTCTACTGTGTCTTTTGTTACCAAAAAAACAAAAACAAATGCCTTGGGTCAATATTTATTTGATAGTCTAGTTGTAAAAGATAAAAAGGTATCTATTTCAGCAACTTATACAGATGCGCCAAAAAAAGGATTGGACAATAAGGATGTGGAATTGTTAACTAAATACTTACTCGGTGAGATTTCTTTTAATAATTACTTACAATATCTCGCCGCAGATATAGATGAAGATGGCGAAATTGACATTGAAGATCAAAATATTTTAATGCAATTGGTAACCAATGAAATCCCTAAATTACCTGGTGATAATCAATGGTATGTGTTGGATAGGAAAGCTACATTTGCAAATCCTGAAGATGCATTAATCCTTGCTTTACCGTATGAAGTATTTTTGGATACGATAGCTAAAGACAGTAATATTGTTGATTTTGTAGGTATCAAAAAAGGAAACTTATCTATTGATGCAGGCTCTGTCGTAAGTCAAGAAGTGTCTTCAAGAAGTGCAAAAGTCGAAGAGACTTCATTAAAAGTATATCCAAATCCATTTACGACTGTATTGAATTTTGATTTAAATGCAGCTGCAGAAGGTAAAGTCATGATAAGACTGATGAATAGCCTTGGTCAAGAAATTCATAATTCAGTGCAAACAGCCATTAAGGGTAAAAACACCCTTAACATTGACGTAAATAATGATATTTCTGGACTTGTCTTATACCAACTTACCATAGATGGCGTGCAATACACAGGCATGCTTTCTACAGTGAAATAAGTAAAAGTCAATTAATTTATAATAAAGCCCCACAGGATTGGATTCTGTGGGGCTTTTATTTTTCTCAGATTCTGTGGCTATAGTTTGTATATGATTCCAATCAACAAAACTGGAAAAAACATATTGTAAATATTTATATGTATGCAAATTATCCACAATTTGGGCATTGTTTTTTGTTTGGAGTATTGTCGTAATTGAATATATTTCAATAGATACATATTTTGATAATTTTTAATATGTTAAAGCGTATATTGATAAACTATCTTTAAATTAATACATTACGATAATCATTGATATAAAATATTCAGCTTTAATTGTTATATTTGCATTTTTATAATATATTTATCAAGACAATAGGAAAACTAAAAAATGACTTCTCCACACGTAATTCAGGTTTTCCACAAGTTTTCCACATTATTTAAATCCTGAACCGTTTTTGATTCGTTAACTTGTCTTACCTTTGTGTTACATATTTTCATAATACGATATCTTTATATATTTTCATGTCAGAATATTCAAATTCTTTAAGGGCAATCAGCGGCAAACTTACCACTACCAAAGCGGACAATGATCTAATTTACGGTAGAGTGCAGCCACAAGCTATTCCCTTAGAAGAAGCCGTACTTGGAGCAATTATGATCGATAAAGATGGATTTCCATCTATCATCGAGATTCTCCGAAAAGAAAGTTTTTACCTAGACAAAAATCAGTTGATATTTTCAGTAATGTCAGACTTGTTTGGCAAATCACAGCCAATAGACCTTCTTACAGTCCACGAATCTCTAAAAAAATCTGGAAAACTCGAAGAAGTTGGTGGAATAAACTATTTAATGGAACTCACAAATAAAGTTGGTTCTGCTGCAAATATTGAATTTCACGCACGTATCATTGCCCAGAAATTTATCCAACGAGAATTAATTCGGGTGTCAACGACCATCATCCATGATGCTTT
>JBGSOH010000271.1:0-1650 GCA_041739205.1 Saprospiraceae bacterium | reverse complement strand
GTGATGCGCTTTTAAGTATGGTTTTTTGATAGAGTCCTGAGCAAAATGAATCAATTCATTGTGAGAAAGATAGAGCTCTCTAAATTGGTAATGTTTTATACTTTTACAAGCAATAATACTGATAGCAATAAATATGCAAACGTAAAATATATTTTGATTTTTCATTTGAATAGATCGTGTTTATTATTCTTCATAAATATAATCCAATACTTCTGCATTCTTTGCACTTCTTCTAAATAAAAGATGTATGTCTAAGTTCGCTCCAAGGAATACAGTAGTGCCTGAAAATGCGCCAGCTGTGAAATTTGTTTCGTCACCAAACCTTCTGCTGAAACCCATGTAAATGGGTTTGTAATATTCAACAAAATTTATTTTAAAACAAAACTCAGTGTAGGGAAGAATACTGCTATTTCTAAAATCATCTTCAGGAGAAATATCTGAATCAGGTAGCAAACCGAAAAGTTCTATTTTATCTACATCTAGCCACAATTTCCGTAATACGAAATCAAAACCAAGATACTTTCCTTTGAAATGAGCTCCACCTTGCAAGAAGTACCTTTTTGTCCAGAAATTAAGTTCATATGTTTCATTAAGACCGAAAAAAAATTGGCTCTCTGGAATTATACTTCCTTTAGTATATCCATATGACATACCTCCGTACAGGTCAAAATGTCTTCCAATATCGATTGTTGGTTGACTTGCCACATGTTTACGCAATTGATAAGGTTTGTAATATGCTTTGTAAAAGCCAAGAGCTAAGGTATTGTACATGTGTTGTGTACCACCAGTTTTTATATCATAAAGGACAGCCACGTTTTTTAGTGGACTATATGAAACGTCACCGTGAATCCCTCCTGTACCCGGACTCCCAAAGTGGTCAATTTCCGCCTTTATTTGTTTTGGTTTGTACACAGTTTCAAGTCCTTCTTGACCATTTGTGTAGGCTCTATTTACTTTGCAATTCGTCATCAAAAGTAATAGAAATAAACACCCAATATTGCAACATATTTGAATGATTTTCATATCTGATAATTACGCTCAATTATCTTATGAATGGATCAGAAAACTTGATATCAGCCAAAATCTTTTCATCCGTCATCGTGGCCAAGAAAGCTTTCAAAGCTTCTCGGTCATCCGTGGATAGGTTCATTTTTATTGGGCTACTACCGGCTTTGAGTAATGGGTCGAGACCTGCTGTGTTCTTAATTCCATTGCTATAATGATCTAAGACATCATCAATAGTAGCCATACTTCCATCATGCATATATGGTGCAGTTAGTTCAATATTCCGTAGCGTAGGAACTTTAAATCTAGGTGTGCCGCCTTTGAAAGCTGCAACGCCCATATCTTGATATTCAGCATACAAACCATTGTTAGATTCTGTTTTTCCTGGTCTACCTGCCACTGCTCCATGACAATTTCCACACTTAGTCAGGTATAGTTCTTTGCCCGTATTCTCCAGCGGAGATAACATTTTCAACACTACGCCTTCAATATTGGCATTTCGGTTACTTGCAAAATGGGCATTTATCGCGTTGTCATATTTTGTATCGAAGTTAGTCAGTGAATTAATGAATTCTGCAATCGCATCTAATATTTGATCGTTAGAAGCAGTTCCAGTATTAAAAGCTTTTTTTATCAAAGGTTTGT
>JBGSOH010000269.1:0-4328 GCA_041739205.1 Saprospiraceae bacterium | reverse complement strand
CAGACCATCAAGATGTGTAATGTCTGCACCATTTACATTTAGGCCACCTTCTATGACCTTACATCCGGGATTCTGACTTGCGAACTGATCTACTTGTGACTGCGCACTCAGGAATAAACCATTAGGAAAACATGACTGACTTGATAATGTTAAGGTCGATAGGACACAGATAGTAAGGAGTAAAATTTTTGAAGGCATGGTCTCTGTATTTATTGCGACAAAGATATGGGGTAGGAGGTTGTTTTTTTTCACCCAAAAGTAGTAGATTTATTTTGGGTGGCAATAGTAGATAAATAAATATTTACTTTGACTGCTCAAAGTTGCATTCAAACCAATTTATTCCATTATCTAAACGCTCCAAAAAGTCAGTAAAGGTAATTCCTATTTCAATATGAGCTTCTTTCTCGATTATAAAAGGCGATAACACAATTCGTAATTTGTTGTTGTTTAATTGTTCGAAAGCGATATACTCGCCACTACCATTTCCACCAATTCCTAACGTTTTTTCCTTTTATCCTAATTATCAGTGTCTATTACTATTTCTTTGTAAACGTTTTTATTGTGAAGTTCCATCCATTTGCTAGGGTCTGCAATATCTGTCCACCCATATTTGCGATATAACTCGTGTGCATCTCCTGTAAGTAAAATCCAACGTCTAAGTCCTTGTAGACTAGGATAGTCCATAATGGTACTTATCAGCCATTTAGACAATCCTTTGCCCCTGTATTCTTCTAAAATGTACACATCACCTAAATAGGCTATGGTTGAATAGTCGGTGATTAATCTTGCAAATCTTATTTGTTTTTTGTCTTCGTAAACACCAAAGCATAATGAATGTTGAAGGGAAGTTAGCACCTTTTCTTTTGGAATATTTATGCACCAATAAGCTTTTGTAGATAAGAATTAGTGTATGGCATCAATGTATAATTTCGTCTTTTCAGTCGAAATGCAAAACTCATCTTTCTATTCGTTTATTATTGTCATCTTTTCTGATAGTTATGTTTTGTCTGGTTTAGGCATAATTTGCAAAATTGCGCCAACAAAGGGGCATTAAGAGAATTGTAAGTTCTGCACAATGTATATGCCTTGCATGGCAAATGTACGACTAAAATGATATTGATACAACTTGTTTTAAATCAAGTTGTTTGGAGAATCTAAGCATTTAGGATTAATCTATCCAAAGTAGTGAAAGTCAGGTACCATCATTTTTCTGCAGTGGGATAGTTTAGGCTCATGTTGCAAGCTTGTGCCAACAATGGGTGCTGTTTGCCAAATTATAGTTTTTTATCATTGATATTATCTCGTTTGCATAGGTTGATTGCTGATGTAGCGTAGCAGGATCTTTAACTAATCCAATATATCCTTCTTTTATGGTCTTTAGCCATGCTTCATGATCTTTTTTTGTACCCATATCGTTAAGCGAAAAAACTATAATTCCTTCGTTATCTTCAAAACCCTTTTCTGCAATTTTTTCTGAAATATTAGCTAAACTCAAACTACCTGTCTCGAATTCGCTAACTGGAAAACCAACACTATTCAAATCTTCTGCGACACTTTTTACAAATTTTTTACTCACCTTATATTCCCTAATATTCTTCACAAAAACCACCGTATCTTCATTGTAGCACTTATAAAATAAGTCTTCTTTATAATGAGTAAATCGTTTATGATTTGCACTGTTATGTATCTTTTCTGAAATTGTCATAAATTGTCTGATTTCAAAAGGGTAAAAAATAAAATCGACTGCCAAAGGCGGTAATAGTAAAACTACCTGTCCCGCAGGGCAGGTAGTTAAAGTGTCACCCTTCGACTCCGATAAAGCTGCCCTCAGGGTAAAAAGTATCAAATAAATCAAAGGGTCAATCCTTAAGGCAACGAACAGACATCCCGTACCCCCGAATGAAGGTAAACATGCCGGCATTGACGCTATTGAAGTCGAGATTGTTAGCATCTGAGTCATTAACTGTACTGCTCCAATAGAAGCCCCAGTTACCGGCTAGGATGGGCATACCATCGCCGCTGCTGCGGTGACCCGCCAAAGGCAACTTAAGCGGAGAGTCAAAAGCACCTGCTGCGTTATTGGAAGACCAGGTCAGTCGCTCCTGATTCCATTCCGCAGCAGTAGGAATACGAAATCCCGAAGGGCAGGGATTGTTTTCTGCCGCAGTACCTGACCACATGTGGGTTTCAACAGCACTCAACCAATTCATACCAGTTGTAATAAATAAACCGTTTGTAGTAAAATAATTGCTTGCCTGAGTAGAAGTAGTGCCAGAAAGAGGTGTACGTATCTGATGCCCATCCGCATTGCGCCCCCATTGATAGAGATCTCCATAGCTAGCTACATCTGTAGAGCTTGTAGCTACCTGGGTAGCACCTAGATTGCGATCGAGCCAAGTCTTGCCCGTGATAGGATTGGTGACGGTACCATAATTGCCGGTGTTGCTCGACGTTATCGCTTGCCATGCTCCGTTGATGTACTGATGCAGACCTTTTGTACTACAGTCTGTACAGGATATCATCAAGCCTTCTGCAGGTGAGGCAATGGCATCTCTTTGTACCAAAGTCATCCTTGGTGGCAGCAATCCCTGAGTAGTGGATGTGACATCTAAGGCAGCGGAGGAATGTGGTGATGCCGTATTTATCCCTACTTGTGCGGATAATCCAGCACTTATGAAGAGTATTAAGAAATAAAAAAAATGTTGTCTCATGATGATTTGAATTTAATGTTATGAAATTGGGTGTAAATATTTTTATAAAATTAAGAAATTGTTTTTACAGTGAATCGTATTTTGGTTTGTTATTAATGATCGCTAACCAACTTATTCTTACAACAAACTTATGATACCCATACGGTTTCCAACCTAATATTAGAAAATCTAAGTAAAACGTCGATTTCAGCACTTTCTTCTCCATCATCTATCAAGTACAAGGTCAAAGGAAATAGATGGCAGTCGGAAATGAAAGAAACTTAAAACTAATGCTTTCAACTAGACGATATTAAATTGTGAATACTTATGAGAGATGCTACTCATCAGCTTCAGCTAGTAGGGCTGTCAACTCGATTGTGCATTCATTATTTATTGTAAAAGTTCATTTAAATGATCGTCAGTGTCTAAAAATAGTATCCATTTTCCATCTTTTCTAATAAATGTTTCTGGCGTAATTGATGTCCCATCTGTCAAAGCTCTTTCGCACATTTTATTTGCTATGGCTCTGATTGAAATTAAACTTTCAAGATTACGCATATCTGTTAATAACATAAAAATTTTAGCTGGAGTGGAAACAGCGATACTATTTGACTTCAGGTTAATTTCTATTTGCTCCCAAGGAGAGTATAAACATAGTAATGAAGGATTGAATTCTTCATCCATATCAATTTTATTAAAGGGTTTTAAGTTTGGATTTTGTCTCGAGTAATCTATAACACCAATCGTATAATTAACCTGTACTTTTTTTCTTAAATTCCTAAATGCCACTTCCCGTACTTCAAGTTTAGTAAGCCCAATTCTTTCTAAATGTGAGTTTGAAATCATTTCAAATTTGTCACCAAAGTCTATTAGATAACAGGTTACAATGCCTTCACATAATTTGTCAGTTAGCAAAGGGTTTATACTTTCCGCCAATTTTATTTATCGTTTGGTGTCTTGCTTATAAACTTTTTAGTATTGAAACTACTGCTCAACCATTTTAAGAAATCATTAAATAAATATCGAGCGTTGGCTTAGACCATTATTCTCAAACCACATCACGAGGGAAAAATCTAAAATTTCTGCTTATGGTTATCTTTCAATGACAAATTTCATCCTTTTCGTTCCTGTTTCGATGATATACATTCCAACGGATAAGTTTTGGATATTTATGGCTTCGTTGCTATTGGCATGATGGATAAGTATTCGTCCACTTAGATCTCTGATGTTTACTTTATAGATATTGCCAGATTGGTTTTCCACTATGATATGATCGTATGCAGGGTTTGGATAAATGCGTATAGGCAACTCGAAAGTGTTATTTTCTGTGGAAGATAAACAGGCCATTTCTACTTCAGAGATACTTTTACAACCATCATCGTTATTTGAGATGACTACAAAAGAGGAAGGGTTATTGAGATATGCACAGATAGCTGCTGTGTTGCAGATGGCAAGTTGTGGATTGTCATTGATTACCATTGGTCCATCTATCTTTAAGGTGGCAGGTATCCCAGATACATCCTGTAATACATTATTTTCATACAGTCGAAGACCATCTGCGATATGTGTTAACTCTACCAAACCATTGATATTCAGTAAATTTCGATTTTTAAAAATGGCGAAATCCTTTCCCGCATA
>JBGSOH010000254.1:0-3142 GCA_041739205.1 Saprospiraceae bacterium | reverse complement strand
GTTTGGCTCTGGACCAGGATCTACTTTGTCTCATCAGATTACAGTGCTTTTTGCTGTGATAGGTTGCTTAAGTTTTATGGCTTACGGTTTTGTAGGTTTAGGTAAGTTTATTGAGCAATTTATCCCTTGGACATGGGCATCACAATACATTCCATTTGATATTCCTGCTGAGTTTGTCGGCCATTTTTACGGCATCATCTTCACGATGTTTGCGATGTTTTACGCTTTGATAGGTGGTATGACGAGTATTGTGATTGGTGATGTGTTGATGTATAGCGTCATGACGATTGCATCCGTCTGTATCGGTTTCATTGCGGTCAATCATCTTTCAGGAAGCCAAATCGTGACGCCAGAAGGATGGCTCACACCACTATTTCAGTGGAATCTCAATATGGATTGGTCGCAGATATTGCCCGATGTCAACACAAAAATCGAGTCAGATGGATTTGTACCTTGGGGAGCATTTTTTATGATGATGGCTTTCAAAGGTGTTTTCGCTAGCTTGGCAGGCCCAGCACCCAATTACGATATGCAAAAAGTACTCTCTACCAAGTCTCCCGAAGATGCTTCCAAGATGTCTGGCTTTGTATCGATCATTTTATTACCTGTTAGATATACCATGATTATGGGTTTTACCGTGTTAGCACTTTTGTATTATGACCAGTTGAATCTTAGTACGGGCACAGGTATTGATTACGAAAAGATATTACCTTCGACCATAGCGGAATTTACACCTACTATTGTCAAAGGCATCATACTCACAGGATTGATGGCTGCTTTTATGGGCACTTTTTCAGGTACACTGAATGCTGCTCAATCCTATTTGGTCAATGATATTTATCTTAAATATTTCAAACCCAAAGCGAGTATTTCTAATATCATGATGACCAATTATCTCATAGGTGGTGCCATTGTCATCATCAGTATCATCATAGGTATTTATGGAGGAAATATAAATAACTTATTACAATGGATCGTAGGCGGTCTTTATGGAGGATATGTAGCAGCCAATGTCCTGAAATGGCATTGGTGGAGATTTAATTTTAGTGGCTTTGCATGGGGTATGATTGCGGGAACAGGTACAGCACTTTTATTGCCTGTGCTTTTCCCCAATACCCTTGCTTTATGGATGTTTCCCCTGCTTTTTGGTATTTCACTAGCAGGAAGTATCATTGGTACATACGCAGCTCCTGCACCGGATATGGAAGTCCTAAAATCATTTTACAAAAATGTACAACCTTGGGGCTTTTGGAAACCAGTGCACGATGCAGTGATGTCAGAAGATCCTACATGGCAGACAGAAGTTAATTTCAAAGCAGATATGTCTAATGTAGTACTTGGTATCATTGCCCAATGTTGCCTGACTTTACTACCAATGTATCTCATTTTGTCTATGTTTACAGATATGGCTATTGTGGGTACAGTGCTTCTCGTAATAGCAATAATACTCAAACGTACATGGTGGGACAAACTCCAAACTAAACTTGCTTGAATGAATGTGTGATTTTGATAAAACAAAAAATATTAATTTTATATTGTAAATTTTATGACGTCAATAAATTTCAAAGACAGATTAAACATGATCACTAGAGCATATGAGACTTTAGTGACTCAAAAAAACGAACCCATTTTACCTGGAAATGGTATTTATGCTAAATATAAAAATCCTGTATTAACAGCTGCTCATGTTCCCATCAATTGGAGATACGATCTGAGTAAAATCACCAACCCATTTCTCATGGAGCGGTTTGGAATTAATGCAGTATTTAATGCAGGAGCGATCAAATGGCAAGGTAAATATGTCGTCTGCGCACGTGTGGAAGGGGCAGATCGTAAATCCTTTTTCGCTATGGCCGAAAGTGATAATGGTATCGATAATTTCCGTTTTTGGGACTTTCCATGTCATATACCAGAGACGACAGTTCCAGATACCAACACTTACGATATGCGTCTAGTAGCTCACGAAGATGGATGGATATATGGTCTATTTTGCACTGAGCGTAAAGACCCCAATGTTCCACTTCATGACACGTCATCTGCCTTGGCTCAGTGTGGTATCGTGCGCACCAGAGATTTGAAACATTTCGAACGACTGCCTGATCTCGTCACGCCTTCTAATCAACAGCGCAATGTCGTTTTGCATCCTGAGTTTGTACGTGGCAAATATGCACTTTATACGCGTCCACAGGATGGATTTATTGATACAGGCAAAGGTGGTGGCATCGCCATAGGATATTCACATACCATGGAAAATGCCGTCATTACAGAAGAGCATATCATTCATTCTCGACAATACCATACAGTCTATGAAGTCAAAAATGGACAAGGTCCGGCACCCATCAAAACAGATTTCGGTTGGCTTCATTTGGCACATGGCGTACGGAATACAGCAGCAGGGTTGCGATATGTTTTGTATCTCATGATGACAGATTTACATGATATTACGAAGATCATTCATTTGCCTGGTGGCTATTTTATAGCACCTGATGGTGAAGAGGGATTTGGTGATGTTTCCAATGTAGCTTTTTCGAATGGATGGATTCTTGATGACGATGGAGAGACTGTATTTATCTATTATGGTGGCTCCGATACCAGACTTTATGTAGCAACATCCACACTGAGTCAACTCATAGATTACACCTTGCACACGCCCGAAGATGGATTTTCGTCTTTAGAGTCGGTCGCTACCATTACATCCATTATTGAAAAAAATAATGAGCTGATATTAGCTTACGCCAAATAAATCTGAGGTATGAATGAGTTGGAACAGCTGAAAAGAGAGATTGACAAAGAAGGGGAAGATATTTTGGCTTTTTGGATGTCTACATCTTTAGATCATATCCAAGGTGGATTTATCGGCAAATTGGATAATCATGGAGTATTATACCCAAACGCTTCCAAAGGTTTGGTACTAAATGCAAGAATACTTTGGACCTTTGCAAGTACGCAAAATATTAATGAAAACCCACCAGTAGAAGAAATTTTAAAACGTGCTTATGCGGTATTATCCAATAATTTTTTGGATAAAATAAATGGTGGATATTTCTGGTCACTTACCTATCAAAACGAACCATTAAATCTTCGAAAACAAATTTACGGCCAAGCTTTTGTCGTCTATGCTTTTGCTGCTTACCACAAATAT
>JBGSOH010000176.1:0-8116 GCA_041739205.1 Saprospiraceae bacterium | reverse complement strand
GCGAGCTATAATTTTTAGTATTTTTGGTGGAATAAATATTTAATATTTACATGGTTAAAATCGGTAAAACAGACTTGGGTGAATTTCCTTTACTTCTTGCTCCTATGGAAGACGTGAGTGATCCACCATTTAGAGCAGTTTGTAAGCAACAAGGTTGCGATTTAATGTACACCGAATTTATCAGTGTAGAGGGTTTGATCCGTGATGCTGCCAAAAGTATCCAAAAACTAGATATCTATGATGACGAACGCCCAATAGGCATTCAGATCTTCGGTGCGGAAATAGAATCCATGTCCTTAGCTGCAGAACGAGTAGAAGCTGCAAATCCTGAGTTACTTGATATTAACTTCGGTTGTCCTGTAAAAAAAGTAGTTTGCAAAATGGCAGGTGCCGGTATATTGCAGGATATCCCTAGAATGATCAAACTTACTGAAAAAGTAATTAAGTCCACATCGCTACCTGTAACTGTTAAGACTAGATTAGGATGGGATGAAAACACTTTAAATATTGAAGAAGTAGCAGAACGTCTACAAGATATAGGCATTAAAGCTTTGTCTATCCATGGTCGTACTAGAAAACAAATGTACAAAGGTGAGGCCGATTGGACACTTATAGCAAAAGTAAAAGAAAATCCAAGGATAAATATTCCAATATTCGGTAATGGTGACATCGACAGTCCCCAAAAAGCTAAAGAATATAGAGATAAATATGGTGTAGATGGTATCATGATAGGTCGTGGAGCCATAGGATATCCGTGGATATTCAGGGAAATCAAACATTATTTTGCCACAGGTGAAATATTAGATCCACCTACCATCGAAGAAAGGGTAGAAGTGGCTCGTACACATTTTATGAAATCTATAGAATGGAAAGGAGAGAAAATAGGTATTGCAGAAATGAGAAGACACTATACAAACTATTTTAGAGATTTGCCAGGTGTCAAAGAATTTAGATCTAGATTAGTTTCAGGGACCGAAAGTGCACAAATTAATGATATCTTGGATGAATTAAAAGAACACTACCAAGACGTTTTAATTTTTGATTAATTAAAAGTGAAATAAAAAAAAATTGGTATTCAATATTAAACCATATGAAAGGAAAGTCTTTGAATTGATTCAGCAGTCAGCTGCAGAATTAAATTTTCCTGTTTATGTGGTTGGTGGATATGTGAGAGATAGATTATTAGCTAGAGAATCAAAAGACCTTGATGTTGTTTGTGTCGGCGATGGTATTGCACTAGCTGAAAAACTTGCTTCTAAATTAAGACCTTATCCACATATTGCTGTTTACAAAAGATTTGGAACAGCTATGATACGACATCAAGATTTGGAAATAGAATTTGTAGGTGCAAGAAAAGAATCATATCAATCTGACTCAAGAAAACCAGCCGTTGAAAACGGAACTTTGGAAGATGATCAAAATAGACGAGATTTTACCATAAATGCAATGGCAGTAAGTCTTAACGATGATGATTATGGCCAGATTATTGATCCATTTAATGGCTTTTACGATTTAGAAAAGAAGATACTTAGGACACCTTTAGATCCAGATAAAACATTTACGGATGATCCTTTGAGAATGATGCGGGCCATCAGGTTTTCGACCCAATTGGACTTTACGATAGATCCAATTACCCTAAAATCTATCAGCAAAAACAAACATAGGATAAGCATTATTTCCAAAGAACGAATCAGCACTGAATTAGAAAAGATTATACTTTCGCCAAAACCTTCCGTTGGATTCAAATTGTTGTTTGATACTGGTCTTTTACATTTGATATTTCCTGAAATGACGGCTTTATATGGCGTAGAAATCATCAATAAAATTGGTCATAAGGATAATTTCTATCACACCCTTGAAGTGTTAGACAACATTGCAGCTGACTCTAAAAATCTTTGGTTGCGTTGGGCAGCAATATTACATGACATTGCAAAACCACCAACCAAAAGATTTGATCCGAATTTAGGTTGGACTTTTCATGGCCATGAAGCTTTAGGTGCCGCAATGGTGCCTAGAATATTCAAAAAAATGAAGTTGCCGTTAGATGTCAAGATGAAATATGTCCAGAAATTAGTGATGTTGCATCTTCGTCCTATTGCACTTACGAATGAAAAAGTGACAGATTCTGCGGTTAGAAGACTTTTATTTGATGCAGGAGAAGATATTGACGACTTGATGACTTTGTGCAAAGCAGACATTACTTCTAAAAATGAAGGTAAAGTACAGCGATATAAAGAGAATTATAAAGTCTTGATGGAAAAAATCAAAGAAGTAGAAGAAAAAGATCATTTACGAAATTGGCAGCCACCTATCACGGGGGATGACATCATGCGATTATTTAAACTTCCTCCATCTAGAGAAGTAGGTTTGTTAAAAACGGCGATAAGGGAAGCAATTCTAGAAGGTGAAGTCGCCAATAATTATGATGATGCTTATGCTTATATGATGGTGAAAGCGAAGGAATTAAATTTAGTTTAGACTTATTCACAAGAAAATCTTTTAAAATATAAATTACAAACTTGGAATAAATATATTTACATTTTATTTTTAGAATTACAGATATCTACAAACTTAACTTTATGGACTATAAAGACAATTTTAGTTTTACAAAACAAGAAAGAAGAGGTATTCTGACCTTTTTTATCGTGACAATTTTAACCGTTTCTGCTATCAAATTTTGGCCTAGGTTTAGCACTTTGCCAGAGCATTTTGATGCAAGTGCGTATTACTTGCCAGAAGATTCTATTTTGTCAGAGCAAGATGATTATGTAGATAAATTTGACTACGAAAGTGATTACAGCTATGATAGAGCACCTAAATCTGCGACAAATAAAACATTTCAAAAGTTTGCCTTTGACCCCAATACACTGTCAAAAGATTCTTTAATGCTTTTAGGATTTAGTGCTTTTGGATCTACGTCTTTGGTTAATTTTAGAAGTAAACGTGGAAAGATTAGAGACACCCAGAAATTTAAAACCATTTTTGGGATTGATTCCAATCTTGTGAATGAATTAGAGCAATTTATCAGCTTCGAGGAAGGTAAAACGGTTTACAAAGAAGATTTTAAACAAGAAAACAAATTCAAAAAGGAAGTAGCCGTTATCGAAATAAACTCAGCAGATAGTCTCCAATGGGAACAAATACCTGGAATTGGAGCATATTTAACATCTAAAATTCTAAAAAACAGAAGGAAATTAGGTGGATTTTTAAGCGTTGACCAATTGACGGAATTAAATATCATTCAAGATAGTGTCTTCCAAAAAATAAGTCAATATCTAACAGTCGATAAAGCTTTGATTACCAAAATAAACATTAATACGGCTGATTATAAAACCTTTGTATCCAATCCATATTTTACCAAAGAAACTGCAAATGCCATCCTAAAATACAGAAAACAACATGGAGATTTTCAGGATGTAAAACACATTAGAAGGATAATCTCCATCCAGGAAGAAACAGGCGAAAAAATATTGCCCTATTTGAAAGTAGAGTGAACGATAAAAACTACTTATTGAATTATTAATTACTTTTCTGTGGAAAAGAAAATCAATTATATCCTAATGTGAAAAATATTTTCTACACTTGCATAATAATTGAAATAACAAAATGGAATCATTAGATCGCCTTATAGAAAATTTTGCATCTTATGCTTGGGGATTACCTTTATTGATCTTATTGACAGGTGGTGGTATATTTTTAGGATTGGTCTCGGGTTTTAAGCCATTGTTTCTATTTAATAAGGCTCTAAAACAGCTATTCACAAAAGGTAATCAGGATGGTGAAGGGAATAACACTATTTCGCCTATACAAGCCTTAGCAACAGCACTTGCTTCTACTATAGGAATGGGAAACATTGCTGGTGTTGCAGTAGCTATTTCCATAGGAGGTCCTGGTGCTATCTTCTGGATGTGGGTGAGTGGCATCATTGGTATGGGGACAAAGTTTTTTACTTGTACACTCGCTGTGATGTATCGAAAAAAATACGAAAACGGTGAAGTCGATGGAGGTCCGATGTATTATATAGAAGAAGGATTGGGTAAGAAATGGAAACCACTTGCAGTTTTTTTTGCATTAGCAGGTTTAATAGGTGCATTACCCGTTTTTAATGTAAATCAATTGACACAAGCTACAAAAGATATCATCTTACAGCCTTTTGGATGGAATGGGGATTATAGTGGTTTATTTATTGGTATTTTACTAACCTTTCTTACCGCATTTGTAATATTAGGAGGATTGAAAAGAATAGGTGCCATTTCAGAAAAACTAGTACCTTTTATGGTTGGTCTTTATTTTATTTGTGTGTTAATCATTCTTGTGACACACTATACCGAAATACCAAATATGTTTAGGCTAATATTTACCGAAGCATTTAACCCACAATATTACAAAGGCGAACCTTTTCTAGGTGGAATGTTAGGTGGTTTGATATTAATTGGAATTCGAAGGGGTGCTTTTTCAAATGAAGCAGGCATTGGTACAGCACCAATGGCGCATGGTGCTAGTAGTCAAAAAGAGCCACTCAGAGAAGGTATGTCAGCTATGTTAGGACCGTTTTTTGACACGATTGTGGTTTGTACACTTACGGCACTGGCATTATTGGTAACAGGTGTATGGGAGACTTCTTCAAAAAGTGGTGTTTCCCTTACTAATCAAGCATTTGAGCTTGGAATACCTTACGTTGGATCAATATTATTGATGATGTGTATCGCTGTTTTTAGTTTATCATCCCTATTTACCTTTTCCTATTATGGTACAAAATGTACAGGATATTTGATGGGTAGAAAATATGCCCACTATTACAATTATCCATATCTCGCTTCCATTTTAATTGGCGCAACTACATCATTGAACATGATGATAAACTTAATAGATGGGTTTTATGCTTTGATGGCAATACCTACAATGACAGCTACTATATTGCTTGCCCCAAAAGTTGTTCAAAGATTGAAAGAAGTAAAATTGTAAGTATATTGGATATGATGATAAAAGCGAATAAAGTTACTAATTTAGTAATGTAGAAGCTATTAACATCTAAATATATTTGTAAAACAATCATCCGGAAGTATGATCAGAAGTAATGTACCATTGTCCACCAATTTTTTTCCATATTAGCGTGAAGTAGCCAGAAGGGGTGTCTTCTTTTCTGATAAGCGTATACTTTCCTACAATAAAAGCCATATGTTTGTTTATTATTTCGATCTTCTCCACATCAAAAGATAATTTACCCATGATTTCTGTAGTCGGATAAGATTTTTTATAGTTATTAAGTGTTGTCTCCCAGCCATATTTTACGCCAGACTTTCCTATGAAAATTAGACTATCAGATTTCCAATATCCTTCCATAAAAACGTCTAAGTTACCACTATTCCAGGCAAGCTCTTGTTTTTTAAGTACTTGTAGAATGGCTGCTTTATCATCGTTTTGATGTTTATTTACACTACAGGAAGACCATAGAATAAGGGAGATTACACAAATTAAGAATACTCGCATAGAAGATTAAATTCTTGAAGTTCCAAAAGTATATAATTTATATTACTAATTTTAATAATGAAGTTTTTTTATATAGTGATTGTCCTGCTTACTCTCAGTAATAAAAAACAAAATTAGCAAATCATGAATAATTATTGGGAACAAAATACAAATGACTATATTTACCCTTCAATTTAAATAATCCAAAATATGGAGACCAAATTAATTGATATAATAAAACAAAAAGCTTCTGAATATCTTCCTGAAATCATCAAGATCAGAAGACATCTTCATAAATACCCAGAACTTTCTTTTGATGAGAAAAATACATCAAATTATATTGCTGAAATATTAACAAATGCCAATATACCTTTTACAATAGGATGGGGAGGTCATGGTATCGTTGCTAATATTGAAGGATCAACTAATGGGCAAGTCATAGCATTAAGGGCTGATATGGATGGTCTGCCAATTTTTGAAGAAAATAATGTGCCCTATAAATCAGCCAATGAAGGAGTGATGCATGCGTGTGGACATGACGTTCATATGTCTTGTTTAATTGGAGCAGCGTTTATTCTGAATGATTTAAAAGACTCATTAAGAAATAGTTATAGACTTATATTTCAACCAGGAGAGGAGAAATTACCAGGCGGTGCAAGTTTACTCATATCTGAAGGTGTTTTGCAAAATCCTGTTCCTAAATCTATTTTAGGACAGCATGTATTCCCATCAATGGAAACAGGTAAAGTTGGCATCCGAGATGGACTTTATATGGCATCTTCAGATGAAATATACATTGAAGTTAATGGTAAAGGTGGTCATGCAGCTATGCCAAACGATATTGTAGATACTATTTTGGCATCAAGTCAAATTTTAATTGCACTGCAACAAATCGTTTCTCGTAAAAGTAATCCTGCTATTCCAACTGTTTTAAGCTTTGGAAAAATAAACTCTGTAGGTGGTGCAACTAATGTTATCCCTGATAAAGTCCAAATCGAAGGCACATTCAGAACAATGGATGAAAAATGGAGAGCACATGCGCATAAATTAATTTTAGATATTGCTCAACAAACAGCAAGTTCCTTCGGTGCAACATGTGAAGTAAAAATAGAAAACGGTTATCCTTGTCTAATTAATAATCATGATACCACTGTATCAACTAAAGGAAAGATGGTACAATATTTAGGTAAAGAAAATGTGGTAGATCTCCCAATTAGGATGACTTCAGAAGATTTTGCTTTTTATTCTCAAATTATTCCTGCATGTTTTTATAGATTAGGTACAGGCAATGCTTCAAAAGGAATCGTTTCACCAGTTCATACGTCCACTTTTGATATAGATGAATCAGCCCTTGAAATTGGTATGGGATTAATGGCTTGGTTGGCAATTGAACAATAGTTTTACTTTACGAGAGTACCTAATTAAATATTTTTTATCATGATTATTTCTGACTATTATGCAGTTTTATATTATATGTAAAAAAATATAATATAAAAAATATTAATACATAGTTTGTTCATTCGGATATAATTTATAATTTTGCGCTATCTCTAGATAGGTCATACTACATGTTTATTTTAACACAACTTATATCAACATAATAGATATAGGTTTTTGCTATAATATTTCAAAACAAACAACCATGATCTATCAAAAACCAATTAAAATCTCTGGAAAAGCTAGGCTAAGTACTTTATCTACATTTTTTTTACGAAAAAATTAATTTTATCATACTAGTATTACATCTTGTGAAAACAATTTGAACATAATCTCTATATAATCAAACCCAATTCTGAACTTCAATTCACCAAATTATGGTAACGAACCTAAACTTTTTAAAATTCAATCCAAAGTTAATAATACTTTCGGTTGTATTTTTTTGCGCTCAAATCTTAAATGCACAAATTACTCCTAAAGCTGAAATAGCGAGAGCCTTAGTTAAAAATGTCTCCGCTGAAATAGGTGTAGATACCATTGATATTAACAATATGACCTTGTCTTCAGAATCTTTTTCTAGGAAAAGTGGGATTCATCATATTTATTTTGACCAAAACATACATCAAATTACTGTGCATGGTGCAATTTTAAACGCCCATGTATCTGGTAATGATCAATTGGTCCATTATGGCACAAGGTTTATCTCAAATATAGGTAAATCAACCAAACTTGTTACTCCGATTATTACATCTGAAAAAGCAGTTGAATTCGCAGCATTGCATTTTGGGTATGATCTAGGTGGCGGAATTATAGTAAAACAGTACAAAGGTGGTCCTTCACAAGAAGTTATCTTTGAGAAAAGTACAATGTCTCTAGAAGACATACCAGTTAAATTAGTTTGGCAACCTTTAGAAAACGGAAGTATTGCATTGGCGTGGAGTGTGAGCATTTATGAAGTTTCCGCACAGAATTGGTGGAGTGTTAGAGTAGATGCTTTAAATGGGGAAATTTTAGATCAAAATAACTGGGTTGTAAGCTGTGATTTCGGTCCACATGAGTCTGAATGTAGTGATGCACATAATAATCATAATAATATCAATAAAAGATTTAAACCAAAGTCAGGTTTGTCGATGTTTGAACACATTAAGTTACAAGCAGCAGCTATGTCTACTTTGGATGGAAGTTCTTATAGAGTATATCCACAACCTGT
>JBGSOH010000159.1:0-1846 GCA_041739205.1 Saprospiraceae bacterium | reverse complement strand
AGATTTATCTTATCTTTGTCTAAAATTTTTAACCATGGATCACACTGAAAAACAAACAATTACAGAACTTGAGTACCTAGAAATGGAAATCGTTTCGGCAGAAAAACATGAATACTATCAAGGAGAAATCTTTGGCATGGCTGGTGCAACAGACGAACATAATAGGATTGTGTCCAATACATTGATAGGATTAGGAAGTAAGTTGAGTAATCGAGATTGCGTGCCCTTTACGAGTGACCTGAGGGTAAATATCGAAGCCAACTCTCTCTATACCTATCCCGACATTACCGTGGTGTGTGGTGAAATCGAAAAACTTCCCAATGCATTTGATACCATTATCAATCCGACACTCATCATCGAAGTGCTTTCTGCTAGTACAAAAGATTATGACAGAGGTACCAAGTTTATGCTGTACCGAGATATACCTAGTCTAAAGGAATACGTAGTGATAGACTCCACAGGTAATGTTCAACTAGAGAAATGGTATAAAAACGAAGACGGACTTTGGGTCCTAAACGAATATAAATTGACTGAAGAAATTGTGCATATTGAGTCGCTCGAGATAGAACTTGCAATGGTAGATGTCTATCGAGGTGTGTATGTTTAGGGGAGTTTATAATACTTTGTGTGTACTCCCAATCAAAAGAATCAAGCTTTCTACTTCATGGCAAAAACTGGTTTAACAAATGATTCTATGAGTTTTATGGATTCTTCAATTATTTTATTTTTGTTGCTTTGTGAATTTCGTAAGTATTGCAGCACAACATGCTTATTTCCACAAAAAGTTACAACAAACTAATACTTGATTAAATATCTAAGTGATCTACCATGCATCTATTTAGATCACCTAACAACCGTCACATCTCCACCAAGTACCACTGACTTACTAGCTGCATCCTCATATTGTATTAGATAAATATAGACACCTGGCAATACATGCTGTCCATCTTTCTTGCCATCCCATGATATTAGGTTCTGATCTATGTTGGGTTCTATATTGAAAACTTGATTGCCCCATCGGTCGTACACGGAGACCTGAACTACGATCTGATTGGTAACAATGATATCCCAACTATCATTTTGTCCGTCTCCATTCGGTGAAAAAATATTAGGGAAGACGATATCTTTTATGACTTCATTTACCTGCACTTCTACCCTACTTGTGTACAGACATCCTACATCATCTTTGAATTGGATATCGTACAAAATCGACTGCGCGGTATCCCCTAATATAGGCGTAACACAATCATCACAACTGAGATAGGTAGAAGGTGTCCACAGGATAGACGCTGGCTCGGGTGATAAACCCAGATTTAAAAATGTTGATGTTCCTTCTACCACATCAAAAATGGTATTATCGATGACAAAACCTTGGGAAAGCGAACCATTAATCGTTATGTTTTGGGTAAATACACACGCTACATCGCCTTTTATGTCTAAGGTATATGTCCCTGGAGCCAAACCTTCTATTACAATAGGAAATACTGGATTATTAATGACGCTATCTTGTAAGGTCACTACATAATTGCTACATCCTTGGACGTCATTTATTAATATCTTACCATCATTTTCACCTGGGCAACTTTCAGGAACGACCACATAGGTAGCTGTGATAAATGCTTCTTCAAATCTAAGTCTTACATAGGTATATCTGGTACAACCATTAGCACTGGTTGATGGATTTGTGGTGATGCCTTCTATCTTATTTTCATGAAAGACAACGCCATTGTAGGTAATACTTTCCCCCATTTTTAGAGACACCTCTACCGTGTCTACTTCGGCAGGGAAAAAGTAAAATTGTATGTTTACGGTACTGTCGCAGCCATTACTATTTTGTAAAATAAAG
>JBGSOH010000151.1:0-4836 GCA_041739205.1 Saprospiraceae bacterium | reverse complement strand
ATGCTTCACAACGAAAGCCAGGTACAATAACATACAAATGGGGGTATGAAAAATTTCAAACTTTAATGGTGGGATACAGACTAAAAAACTCTCCCCCCTAATTGTGTGTAAACGGTAGCAGGGGCAGGGGTAGAGAACAAGTGATTTCCATCTAATTTAGTATTTAAAGTGAACATATTTTATTGTCTATCCCCGATGGTCGCAGTTTGCAACTGCGATCCTATATTATACAACCACGATGGTCGCAGTTTGTAACTGCGATCCTATTTTTCTTTATTTAACATATTTATTAAAAAAATCAATCGTCCTACTCCATGCAAGCTGCGCAGCTTCGGCATTGTATCTTGCCGCAGAAGTGTCATTGTGGAATGCATGTTGCACTCCCGGATAGATGTATTGTTCATACACGATATGATTGGCTTTGAGCGCATCTTCATACGCGGCCATTCCTGCATTGACCCTTTCATCATTTTCTGCATAATGAAGTTGGAGCGCGCCCTTGATTTGTGGGACTTGTTCTATCTTGCCTTGCCTGCCATAAAAAGCCACCGCTGCTTTCAACTGTGGTACATTAGCAATTAAGAAATTTGACATAGCGCCGCCCCAACAAAAACCTACACAACCGATGTTGCCATTGCTATCCTTACGAGTCTTTAGATAATCAAAAACACGGATGAAATTCTGCTCATTATCTTCTGCCTTCAACTCTGCAAACTTCGTTCTAGCTTCGTCTTCGTCCTTCACTTCTCCTATAGGCGCAAGTGCTTTGGGCGCAATAGCTAAAAATCCTGCCAAAGCTACTCTTCTCGCCACATCTTCTATATGTAAGGTAAGTCCCCGATTTTCATGGATGACAATGATGGTAGGATAGGGCTTATCTTCTTTTGGTCTAGCCACATAAGCGCGCATCTCACCATTCACACCGGGATAATTAATGCGTTCTGTAAATAGATCTACCGACTCATCAGACAAAGGATGGCTATAAGCAGACTCCAATAGCGGCAAGATAGTCATAGCAGCAGACATACCTCCTGCAAGCAAAGCAAGCCTTTGAATAAATTCTAACCTACTTAGTGGTTTGTGGGTGTACTCGTCGTAGAGATTAATGATGGATTGGTCAAGCATAGGAAGGTTATTTTCATGTAAAGATAAATGATGTAGCTTAGAAATAAAAATAATAGGGGGAAAGAAGTTTTGGGGAATTTTTGATATTAAGATGATAGAGTTGTTTAATCTTTCGCTTTTAAAGTTTTTTTCGCACTTTTTACTAAATAACTTTTTAGTTCATCTTTTTTATCGATCTCTTTTGAGTGTTCCGACAGTTCCCAATTCTTTTTTTATTTCAAAGTCTCAAGTTTATGACGACAAATTTATCTTCTTCCTTTTTTCGTAAAGTATCTAGGTTATAGGTATATGAAGTCATAAGCTTTTATGTGATGATTCCCACCAAGTGCAAAAGTTAAAAACAAAACGAAACTTAAATTTTAAAATCTGAATATATTCTTTAGGCCCCAAAATAACGACCAAGTACTTATACCTACAAATTTTTCAGTAAAAATACGCTTACATAGCTTGGCATGTCGCAGTGACTTTGCATTATAATTAAAACGAAATATCGATTGGGTAGCTACCAAAAGTTTTAATTATAAAGGCGGATTCCGAAAAGCCTAAGATTAAAAAGAGTAGGAATTACTTTATTAAAAAATAATATTATGAGTTCTGTAAGCGAAGACATCAAACAAATGCAAGCACAAATTAGCCAATACGGGTCTGTAACTCAGTTTGGCATCAGGGTACAAGCGATCAGCGGACCTGGAGTACAAGAAGGAAGCACTGGATCTATCACTGCTAAAACAGGTGGTATTGTAGAAGGTGGTGGAAATATGTATGATGCAGGTTGGGAGATCGGTAACTGGGGAGACACTATGACGTTTACTAAACGGTAAACAATATACACTTACTTTAGTGACGAGAAAACGAATGTGATTTACATTTGTTTTCTCGTTTTTCTGAATCATTCCTTTTGGATTTTTTTTTGACTATGCTACTTGGGCGCTCCTTGTCAAATGACATTCGACTTTAGACTACCAATTCTTGTGAAATACTACTGCAATCAATAGGCAGGTATAATGTCTGGTTGATTTGTTCTGATATTTATATGATTGTCTATTTAGTAAAAGCGCTTGGTTCAACCACTTCATGGTTGTGTCTTGCGGTTTTGTTTTTTCACTGCATTTCATACAGCGTTATTAATATTTAATCCCTTCAGGATTATAAGGAGGTAAACTAGTCTGAAAAGCTTACGCATAAATAACTATAAGTAAACTCTATATTCGACCATTATGCTGACCGCAGGGAAGACTGATGAGCGATAGGTAACCTTCTCCTTGCTCATTCATTGTTTTTTGATATTCAATTTGCCTTATTTACAAATCAGAAGCGTACTAAATGAAACCAATTAAGGGTGATGTCTTAATAAAATTAGTGCATTATTTTTTTTTAAATTTCGAACTTTTCCTTTCGTGATTCCCATTAGATTTACCTACATTTGTGTCCCTTTAAAAAAATCAATTCATTATTTATATCACCATCTGTGATTATAAATACTTTCAACATATATACATGTCATTAAAACCGAAATTTCAATTAGTTACCTATCAGGCTATTTATGTCCTATTCCTTTTTGTTCTGTTTGCTTTCAAAAGTGAACAATCACTTCAAATTAATCGGAAAGAAGCAGAAGTAGAACTCAAAAATTTAAGTGGCAGCACTTATTACAAAAAGGGAGTCGAGCTCGGTTTTCTATTCCAGAAAAATAAGATGTTCGACGATGCTATCTACTTTTATAAGAAAGTTTTAAGCAAGGTAGAAAATCAATCTCAGACAGAGACAAAAGCTATCATGTCTTATGAAATTGCAGGTAGTATAAGTAAAGGCGAGACCAATGCTGAACTTATAAAATTTATGGCCAGTGTACTACTTTCTGCATCCGAAAACATAAAAGACAAAAACTATCTTTCTAATATACATGAAATAGCAGACAAGTATACAACCACTTCAAAAGGTAAAGAACAGAAGATATTCGAAAAAATAAAGGATGCTACCACACAAGCGTATAATTACGTTGCTAATGAAAAAAGGCTTGCAGCCATAGAAGCTTCCACAGAGCGCGTTGATAAAGAAGAGTTATCTACGATCAAAAACTCAGTGACAGAATTGACTACAATAAAAGATGTACTATCAGATAAGATGAAGGAAAACGAAAAGATATTCTCAGAAATGAGTAAGGAAAATCTTATAAAAGAAGCACTTCTCGAAAAACAAAAAAGTCATCTCGATTCTCTAGCATACAAATCTTTGATTGACTCTATTTCTATTCAAAATAAAAACTATCAACTCAATCAAACTAATATCGCTTTAAGTTTACAGAAAACAGAAAATAGATTGCTGCTTGCTGTTGCTGGTTTGGTTTTGGTGCTGAGTGGCTTTCTATTTTACCGCTTTACCCTTACCAAATCACACAATAAAGACCTAGCTAAGAAAAATGACATCATCGCTGAAGAAAAACAAAGATCAGAAGCCTTATTGCTCAATATTCTACCTATAAAAGTAGCAGAAGAATTAAAAGAACATGGTAAGGTGATGGCCCAATATTATGAACAAGCTACCATCATGTTTACAGATTTTGTAAATTTTAGTGCTATCACCAAGAACCAAACACCACAAGAATTGGTCAATGATTTGGACTATTGTTTTGGAAAGTTTGATACGATAGTGTTACACCATGAAGTAGAAAAAATAAAAACCATTGGTGATGCCTATATGTGTATCTCTGGTGTCCCTATTCCTAATGAAAATCATGCGCATAGTATGCTGGCGGTGGCGTTTGAGTTTTTAGCGTTTCTTCAAACTTGGAATAAAGAGAGAAGCAAGCATAAAAAAATCCCATTTGACATCAGGGTTGGCATACACAGTGGGGCAGTCTCGGCTGGTGTAGTGGGTAAGACCAAGTTTGTTTTTGATATATGGGGAGACTCGGTCAATATTGCATCTCGCATGGAATCGAGTTCAGAAGAAGGAAAAATAAATATCTCTGAGGATACTTATCATCTCATTAAAGATCAATACCACTGTACCCAACGTGGTGCCATTCAAATGAAAAATATGCATGAAATGAATATGTATTTTGTAAATAAAAAAAATAGATAATCCGATATGTCGAATGTTGACGCACTCCACAATAATGAATTTCATAGTAAATTACTTCGTGATAATCTAAATAAAATATTTGGTGAATTTGACGGAACCATTCTCAACGAAATCGAAAATCAATTGGTTTGGATAGAGTTGGATGGAGGTAAAACTATTATCAAAGAAGGCGATGTAGGTGACTCGCTTTATTTTGTGCTTAGCGGAAGGTTGGTAGCAACAAAAAAAGATGGTGAAGGACAGGATTACAAAATAGGAGAGATCGTGAGAGGGGAAACGGTAGGGGAGATGGCCATTTTTACAGGCGAACCACGATATGCAACGGTCACAGCTATCAGAGATAGTGTGCTGGTCCAATTGTCCAAAGCATTGTTTGAAAAAGTGATCCGAGAATACTCCGATGTAGCGCTAAATGTGACTAAACTGATCATTGAGCGTTTTAAGAAAACCCACAAACCGAACAAAAGCAATATCATTAATATATGTTTTCTTCCTATTCACGATACGATAGATAGCACACAAATCATACGGTCATTGTACGATTATGGTAATCAAAGTATGGATATATGTTATCTCAATAAAGACTCACTACCGCAAAATGGGTTTAGTGAAGATGATAATAAATCA
>JBGSOH010000107.1:0-6230 GCA_041739205.1 Saprospiraceae bacterium | reverse complement strand
GTCCAATCGATAATGATAAAGGACTTAATCACATTAGGGCCAGAAAGTACCTTGGCACATGTCAAAGATATTTTTAAAACAAAACGCATCCACCACATTCCCATAGTAGATGAAGGTAAATTGGTAGGATTGGTAACCACTTATGATTTATGGATAAATAGTCCAAATCATGAAGATTATGACAACATACAAGTAAAGGACATCATGTCAAAAAAACTTGTGAAGTTGGAAATAGATGATAAGGTAGGAACAGCGGCTGAATTGTTTCTAGACAATCGTTTTCACGCATTGCCTGTAGTGGATGATGGTATGTTGGTAGGATTGGTTACGACATTTGATATACTAAGATACGAATTTAAAAAAGAATATCCTGAGCCTATCTTATACAAAGACGTATTGGACAAAGGTTTGGATGCGGCACATCAGTAGTTCCCAATACAATAAAAGGAAATATAAAGCCCTTATGGTCAAGCATCATGAGGGCTTTTTTTATTTTGAAGCTATATGTTAATATAAATTTCTTATTGCATTGAGATAAATTACTTTTGAATCTGTGGTAGAAAGATCGCAAGAAATCTATTTTTAAATTCTATGGTTGTAGAAGAATAACTCGCTTATTAGCAACATTCTAAACCCTAACCGTTTTATTCCTTAGTAAATGATCCACCAAAACAAGTGCTGCCATCGCTTCTACGATGGGGACAGCCCTGGGCACAACGCAAGGATCATGTCTGCCTTTACCTTCGGCGATGGACTCATTGCCATTTATATCTACTGTTTGTTGGCCTGAGACGATGGTGGCTACTGGTTTAAACGCTACATTGAAATGGATGGGCATACCATTGCTGATACCTCCTTGGATACCACCTGAATGATTTGTTTTTGTCTCAATTTTGCCATCTTTTTGTATGAATGCATCATTGTGTTCTGAACCACGCATGGCTACACAAGCAAATCCTGACCCATATTCAAATCCTTTGACAGCATTGATACCTAGCATTGCTTTACCTAAATCAGCATGTAATTTGTCAAAAACTGGAGCACCTAGACCAATTGGACAACCTGTGATTATGCAAGATACCTTTCCGCCTATTGTATCGCCTTCTTTTTTTACTTGCATGATGAGGTCGATCATTTTTTGTGCGGTTTCATCATCAGGGCATCTGACTATATTGTTTTCGATGTTATCTATCTGAATCTCCTTGTTTTCGTCCATCATGACGTGACCTACTTGAGATACATAAGCTGTGATTTGCACACCTACTTGATTTAAGATCATTTTTGCGATGGATCCTGCCGCTACTCTTGCAGCCGTCTCTCGTGCAGAAGATCTACCACCACCTGCATGGTCTCTGATACCGTATTTTGCTTGATATGTATAGTCTGCGTGCGATGGCCTGAATACTTGTTCTATATGGCTGTAGTCCTTTGACTTTTGGTCCATATTTGGTATGAAAATACTGATAGGTGTACCTGTAGAATAACCATCGAAAACACCACTCTGAATGACAAATGACTCATCTTCTTTACGTTGGGTAACGATTTTGGACTGACCTGGTTTTCGTCTATCAAGTTCAGATTGAATAAAGAGCTCATCTATTTTTATTCCTGCCGGACATCCGTCTATGATGAGACCGATGCCTTTACCATGTGACTCACCGAAAGTCGTAAGTCTGAATATCTCTCCAAAAGTGTTTGCTGCCATGATGCAAAAGTAACGATTTCTTACTATCGGGGATATAATTTATTTAGGTTTTGTAATGAGCTTGAGATGAATCAATAAAAAGTAGATCGCATGATTAAACTATTGAGCACTCATTTTGGTAAGACAGACATATTTTATTAGCTTTGTGCCACTTAGCAATAAATATGGTAACCACGCTCACTTTTTTAATTATTGGGATATTTGTAGCCTTACTTTTTTTGAATATTTATTTCAGGGTTAAGGTTTTCAAAGTGTACAAAACATTGGTTCAGAACAAGGTAGAATTTGACTCTTCTCATATTTTTAATAAATCAAAATTGGAGACAGAGATCTTACCGAAATATCCACAGTTCAAATCCGATATTTTGACTTTTATTGGGCATATTAAAAATTCCATATCTATTGCTGTCATTTTAGTCTTTTTGATCACTATCATGGGTGTTATTTTGAAAAACATATGAATCGAAAATCATTGGATTAAAGTGAAGTAGTATGAATGTTATATTTGTTAGTTTTTAATTGATTTTGTCGTGAGTGGTTTTGTAATACCATTCAAATTTAAATAGGATATATAGTGAAAATAGGATTAGTAGGTGTGGGACATTTAGGTAAAATACATCTTAAGTGTTTATTAAATACAAAATTTGAGTTTGTCGGGTTTTATGACCCAAATGAGGATATCAGAAAATCAATCTCCGAAACTCATCAGATCAAAGCTTATGATGAATTAGATGCATTGATTTCGGATGCAGATTGTATTGATGTCGTCAGCCCTACCGTATTTCATTATGAGATAGCAAAAAAGGCGATCATTGCAGGCAAACATGTCTTCATAGAAAAACCACTTACAGAAACACTAGAACAAGCGGAAGAATTGGTGGCTCTATCTCAAAAACATAATGTAAAGGTTCAAGTCGGACATGTGGAGCGTTATAATCCCGCCATTAGATCGTTAAGAAATATTGATTTTAAACCAAAGTTTATAGAAGGTCACCGATTAGCTTTATTTAATCCTAGAGGTACAGATGTTTCCGTAGTGCTTGATTTGATGATCCATGATTTGGACATTGTGTTGAGTATGATCAAAGAAGATGTAGTAGATGTTAGGGCTAATGGTGTTTGTATTGTTAGTAAGACACCCGACATTTGTAATGCAAGGATAGAGTTCGCAGGTGGGGCTATCGCAAATCTGACGGCGAGTCGTATTAGTTTGAAGAATATGCGCAAAATTAGAATATTCCAAAACGATGCATACATCAGCCTAGATTTCCTTGAAAAAGAGGCTCAAGTAGTCAAAATTGAAGAAAATGTAGAAAATGATGATTTTTCTGGCATGACGATACATACAAATGACGGTTTGAAACGTATTATAATAGATAGTCCTGAAATCATGAAGAACAATGCCATCGAAGATGAGCTGAGTGACTTTTACGAAGCAGTGACGGGACAGTCTGATGTTTTGGTGACTATTGATGATGGATATCGGGCTTTAAAGTTGGCACACATCATTCAGTCTAAGATCGTTTTATAAGTATTATTTGATAATGTGATGATTCACTTGTAAGGTAGTAAATTTTTACTAGTTATTTAGTAGAACATCTGTAGGTCGTTAAAAAGACATTTGATTTACTTTTTTGATAGAGATTGGTCTTTTTGAAAATTTAATAAATAATTTGGCCTTTTTTCTTTCATAATTATTTAGAGCATGATATATAGACAAATATTTTTAATATCTATCTTAGGGATTTTATTCTTTAGTTCTTGTGGTATAAATGACAACGAAGACCCTATCCCTGCATTTGTAAAAATAGCTGATGCCAAGGTGGTACTTCCTAATGGCATTGAAGATACAGAAAAAATAACAGACATTTGGGCTTTCGCTGATGGTCAGATTTTGGGTGTTTTTCCCCTACCGGCTTCTATACCTATTACATTAACAGGATCTGATATAGAATTAACACTTTTGGCTGGTATTAGAAATAATGGTATCAATGATACACCTGTTTTTTATCCTTTTTACAAGTCTGATGTAAGGGTTATTTCACCCGAACCAGAAGAAGTGATATCCTTTGATCCGGTTTTTCAATATGTCACATCAGCAAAAACACCCGTAAATGAAAGTTTTGAAGTGTCTAATTCTTTAGATTTTGACTTGGATAATAATGTTACAACCAATATGAGCATAGTTGGGGATGATTCAGCTTTAGGTAATAGGTCTGGTCTGATTGAGTTGACAAATAATGTAAGTTTTATAGAGATCGCGAGCCAAACGGAAATAATTGCAGGTGAAAATGCTAGGGGAGCTAGTTATTTGGAGTTGGACTATAAAGGTGAAGGAGAGATTTCTATTGGTTTGGCAAAAAGACAAGGTACTATTTTGTTTGTAGAATATTTAGTTTTTATCCCAGGTAAGCAAGATTGGAATAAAATTTACATTGACTTAACAGACAAATTATCACCAAGAGACTATGACGGCTACAGAATTGCCATCGGATTTAGAAGGACAGGATTCAGCGCCACCTCAAAGATTTGGATAGATAATGTCAAACACGTTCACTTTTAACATATGAGGGAACAAAGGAAATTAGAGTTATTGATTTATAGAATGGGAGATTTCCTAGCTGCATTGTTGGCTTGGTTCTTCTTTTTTGTATATCGTAAATCTATTGAATTTCCTGAAATTACATTTTCTGATATCATTGCTGATGCTAAGTTGTGGCAAGGACTGCTTATTATTCCAGTAATATGGATGATTATTTATTCGATTTTTGACAAATATCGGGACATTTATAGATATTCAAGGTTGGAGACATTGGGTAGCACCTTTTTTACAACCTTACTTGGTGTGACTTTATTGTTTTTTACTATTCTGATGGATGACAAAGTATTAGAACAAGTTTCCTATTTGAATTTGTTTATGCGTCTATTTATCCTGCATTATTCGATTACGGCCTCATTTAGAATGATCATCTTAACCATTGCAAATCGAAGACTAAAGGCTGGTAAAATTAGCTATAATACGCTCATCATAGGTGGTGACAAAAATGCAGTAGATCTATACGAAGAGATCAAACAAAGACCATATAGTTTAGGACATAATTTTGTAGGATTCATAGATAGTAACGGACGGACTACCAATCATTTAGAAAAATACTTGCCCAAATTAGGTAAATTAGAAAGTCTAGAAAATATTCTGACCCGAAATAAAATAGAAGAAGTCATCATAGCTGTAGAAACTTCCGAACATGCAAAAATGAAAGCTATCCTTGACGCATTGTTTGATTATTCAGACCAGATATTGATCAAAGTGATACCTGATACCTATGATATTATGGTAGGAACGGTCAAAATGAATCATATCTATGGTGCAGTCTTAATAGAAATCGAACAAGAATTAATGCCCAATTGGCAAAAGGTGGTAAAACGTCTTATGGATTATGCCATTAGTTTTATCGCTATCTTAATATTATTGCCAGTTATTTTGATGAGCATCTTAAGAGTGAAGCTATCTTCCCCAGGTCCAATATTCTATAAACAAGAAAGAATAGGATTGAATGGTTTACCTTTTAATATTATTAAATTCAGATCCATGCATGTGGGTGCTGAAAAAGATGGGCCACAATTATCAAATGACAACGACAATAGGGTTACGTCTTGGGGAAAAGTAATGCGTAAATGGAGAATAGACGAAATCCCACAGTTCTTTAATGTCATCAAAGGGGATATGTCTATCGTAGGGCCAAGACCAGAAAGGAAATATTACATAGACCTAATCACAAAAGAAGCACCACACTACAAACACTTACTCAAGGTTCGACCAGGAATTACATCTTGGGGCCAAGTGAAATATGGATATGCATCCAATGTGCAGCAAATGCTCCAAAGATTAAAGTTTGATATTCTATACATTGAAAACATGTCACTTAGCTTAGATATCAAAATCTTGTTCTACACAGTATTGGTATTAATACAAGGGAAAGGCAAATAGTACGTAACCTTTTAATTCCTAATTCTTCATCTAGTTTCAATTTTCATTGTCAAAGTCTCAAACTTATGGCACATATTTTTGTTTCGTTCACACAAAATAATTAATAATGGAAACTGTATATTTAGGTGCGGGTTGTTTTTGGTGTGTAGAAGCTGTATTCCAAAAGCTAAGAGGAGTGTCATCCGTCGCTTCTGGTTATATGGGCGGACACATCAAAAATCCAGCATATCGTGAAGTTTGTAATGGAACTACAGGACATGCAGAAGTCATTGAAGTAGTTTATGACCCGGGTGTAATTTCTTTTGACACTTTACTTGAGGTATTTTGGACGACACATGATCCCACAACGTTAAACAGACAAGGTGCCGACCGCGGTACTCAATATAGATCTGCGATTTTCTATACTACTGATAGTCAAAAAGATATTGCAGAAGATTCTAAAGCCAATGTAGCTACTACAATTTGGAATGATCCTATTGTTACAGAAATTGTGGCTGCTGATGTTTTTTATAAAGCAGAAGATTATCATCAAAATTA
>JBGSOH010000011.1:0-2132 GCA_041739205.1 Saprospiraceae bacterium | reverse complement strand
GACATGAAGTATCTGCTCATTCAGCAAATCATCCAGGTCTGACTACCCTATCAAAAATTGGAGTGGTCTATGAAATCGTAGAAGATAGAAAAGAATTAGAACGATTAATGGGTTATCCAATCAGGGGTATGGCATATCCTTTTGGCAATTATAATGATGCAGTTATTGATGCTATTACAGGATTGGGTATTGAATATGCGAGAACCGTCGAAGATACTTATCATTATAAAATACCAGAAAATTTTCTAAAATGGCATCCAACCGTTCATCAATTTGCCAAAGCTTATTGGGAGCCCGATGACACAGAAAACGATAGGAAGGAATTAGCTGTTTTTTATAAAACAATTAACGATTTTTTGGAAGCCAGAGACTTGGCAATATTAGATATTTGGGGACATAGTTGGGAATTGGGGAACAAATGGGAAGAAACGGAAAAGTGTTTCAAACTGTTGGCACACAATTCAGACATTCATTACACTAGCCAAATTGACCTTGTGGATTACATCAATGCATTCCGTAATTTAAAGTTTTCTGTAGATAAAAATAAGGTTATCAATCAAAGTTCATTTACTATCTTTTTTAAGAAAAAAGGGAAATCTTATTCGGTTCTGCCTGGTGAAATGCTTATTTTGCCTAAAAGTTAATGCAAATAAATAACAAACCTAAAATAAGTATTTTATGATTGAAATTATGCTATTGCTTTAGTTAAGATATTTTCAATATGGTAAACAAAGTACAATTTTAGTGAAAAGTACTTATATAAGTATAAATCGAAAATTTGATAGTTTATTCACCAAATTCAAGTAAAATCATGATGAAGAAAATTTCATTATTCTGAATCAAAACCTTTTAATAGATACAATACAGAGATACAAATACACTTGATGAATACGCGCTTACACCTAAATTTACCTATGACAAAGTCAAAGCTGAGTGATTATGCATCCCAGAGAAAAGTGTATTTTTTTTATTGCTAGAAAAGACATTCAGATGTGATGCAAAGTAGACATTTTTATTTTTAAATTCAAAATTTAAAACAATGACGTTTAGATTCATTTTATTCCAACTTACTTTAGTTGTACTTTTAGCTTGCAGCAAAGATGATACGGCAGCTCCTGACACCACAGTTACAGTAGTAAAAGTGGATGGTACCAAATTTTTATCTGGTGGACTTGCCGAACCCATCAGCATTGTGTCCAAAACACTATCCACAGGGGCCACTGTAGATTGTTATAAGATAGTCACCAAAAGCACACCACCTGATCACGATATGGGACCTTGGTGTCCATCTAATATTTCAGATGATGCATCAAAAGGTGGTATCTGGCTTGAAGGTGGTCAAGTGTATGATGTAGATGGTGCATTTATAAAAAATCTTGCTACTTTCTATAATAACACCACTTGGCAAATGTACAATACAAGTACTGGAGCTATCACAAAAACACTAACCCAAGCTGACTGTCAAGCCGCTGCCAATCCCAATGTAGGTGTACAATACAAAAATTATTGTGTGGAGTGTCTCCCTTCTTATGTATCTACTTTGACAAAGACAATTTACATTCCCGTGACGCCCGTAAAATTGACATCTCCTGTTAGTTTTGGCGCTGGTCCGATGGCAGTACCTTCTATACGTGGCATAGCTTTTAATGGTGTAGTATTTGATGCACCAGCACCCGTAAGTGCCATATTGGGAGCTTATACCTTAGCTCCATTCGACGATGCTGGTGGACACATAAATATCGGTGCAGGTTACCACTACCATGCAGCCACTGGAAAATCGACCAAGATCACTCAGCCGGATGGTCATGCAGCCATGATAGGGTATGCACTAGATGGATTTGGGATATATGAAAATCTAAATACGGCTGGCGTAGAAGACACAGACTTAGATGCAAGCAGAGGTCATTACGATAGCATCAGGGGATATCATTACCATGTAGCAAAAGCAGGTACCAATAGTTTTATCAATAGTTTAGCTGGTGCATATGTCAAGTAGTTTGCAAGTTTTTTGGAAATATTTATCATTTATCTTGTTGATTTTTAATGGACTGGTCGCACATGCCCATCAACCAGATTTATCCAGTTTGATGATATACGAGCAGGGTGGAAAATCGTTTTTAGCTATCAAAAGC
>JBGSOH010000092.1:0-3941 GCA_041739205.1 Saprospiraceae bacterium | reverse complement strand
TAAGCCAATGGACATCCAATCTAAGCCAATGGACATCCAATCTAAGCCAATGGACGTTCAATGTAAGCCAATGGACGTTCAATGTAAGCCAATGGACATCCAATGTAAGCCAATGGACGTTCAATGTAAGCCAATGGACATCCAATCTAAGCCAATGGACATCCAATCTAAGCCAATGGACATCCAAAAAGAGATTTCATACGTTCAAAAAGAGATAATGGACGGCTACGCCTTTGTTTTCCAGTATATGAGACTTTTGATATTTCTGAAGCTAGAAGCTCCAGCCACATTATATTGCAAGCCCGATCGTCGCAGTGCCGCTAAAGCTGTACAAGTATTGCAACTGCCATGCACTATTTTATGAATCTTTACCCCGTAGGATAAATATCCAAACGGGGTAAATTTCAATACGCACCTAACTTAAAAACAAGGCACAAAACTATTCGATGCTAAGTTTTGTGCTTTAATGTTTTAGTATTTGTGGTGACAAATTTAAAAACTTGTCCTGCTTTAGCAGGATTCTTAACCCCGTAGGATAATAATCCAACGGGGTTAAATAATAGGATCGAAGTTGCAAAACTTGTGACGCCCTAGCGTTACTTCGACCACCGTCTCCGAGTTTGGCCGTGTTAGTGCAGTTCGGGTCGGCATACTTCAGCGGTCCGCTACAGACTTAGTAATTAAGTTAACATAGATGGGATTTATAGGTATTTTTTGATTTTCAGAAAACAACCTAAACCAAGTATTTTTTAACCGTAGCTAAAATGCAAAACAGAAATACACATCATTTAAACAATTTGTCATTATTTTAATACTACGAAACATTATTTCATTTATATTTGCTTTCAAATAAACCCAGATTACGCATTGGACTTTATTCGAATGGAAATATGACAAATATGAAGTCAGATTTTGATGTAGTTCATTTCTAATGCGTATTCTGGGTTAAAAACTTGTTACAGAATATTACTTCCTCACATACTAAAACTTTGTATAATATGAAATCGACATAAAAAATAATCATGGTTTTTTTTAATACAAACCACAATGATTATTTTTTATCAAAGATTCCATCCCGCCGGTGACGCGGGACGAGTTATGACCATTAAAAAACAAATAAAAATACACAGATGAAACATTTCTTTTTCCTTTTATTAAGTTTGATATCTATCATCACTACAGCGCAAGAACAAATTACAAATATCGTGGGAGAAGGCTCTACCACAAGATATATCTTAAAAGAATACAATGGCGAAAAATATATAATGACCACCGTCCCCTTTGATTCACTCAAAGTATACAAGCTTGTGAATGGTACGGCAATTTTTCAATATGGTAGGAAATTTGATGGGATTTATAGCATGTATAAATACAGCACCACGAATCAATTTCTTTTATTTAGTGACATCACTGGCTTTAAAGCTTACAACTTTACCAATAATACACTGCAAGCTATTCCTTATGAAGGATTATTAAACTATACCAATTGGCATGATGAGCGGGCATTAGGTGATGAAATAATCGTAGAACAAAATACTAAAGATTTTACACAATCGAAACCTATTTTTTACGACCTAGATACAGATCAATATAAAATATTAAATAGTGCTTTAACGTATCTAAAGGTAGGTGATCAAAGACTTTATGCTTACACCAATTTAAATAATGTAAGTTCTCAACTTTATGTCATAGACAAAGAAAATCTATCTATCATTGACTCCACTATTATACCATTATTAAGTGGTGGAAAATTCTTTTTTGATGAGGAAGATTATTTCGTTTATGCAACTAAAAATGAAGTAAAGAGATATAATTTTTTAACATCCGAACATGAATTAGTTAAAAATATTGAACAAGAATATTATTCTATCAAATTGAGTAAAAGCAATGATGAATATGTTATCGCTGTAATTGAATTTCAAAACCATAATGTAATTCGTGTGCACCGGGAGACATTACAGAGCAGTCAGTTATTCCTAGGAGATGAATATACAAATCCTTATCCAGACATTCTTTATGGTAAATACATCATTCCTGGAAATCAATTAATTGTCGTTGACACTGCAAGTGGGCAAAAGGTAAGTTATTATTCATCAACAAGAAAGTCGGGTTATACCATTCTGGAAAATAGATATATCATTTACTACTTTAATAGTCAACATTTGATGTTAGATTTAGCAACCATGCAACAGCACGTGCTTTCACAAATGCCTATTAATGTTACCGCAAATAAAACAGAAATGATGCTAAATGATGGCATTTATTTTATTAATTTTGACAATTATTTTGGTAATAATCAGAAACTATACGAAGTCAATCTTGCTACCAAATCTGGCGAATATTCTAATAAAATACCTAGTACAAACGAGGGACTTATAAAAGGTAGTCAATTAATAAAAATTAAAAATGATGTAATCTTAGTTAATAGTGAAAATCTGTATTTAGTAAAAGGAAGTAATGCATTAAAACTAAATACAAACCCACTATCCAAAGTAAGACATACAGATTTCAAAGTTCAAAACGATGTGTTGTATTGGTGTGAATATGTAAATGATACCTACAATATCTATACCTTAAATAATAATGCGGCTGTAAAACTTGCGGCTATTCCTAATCTCAACGGATTGCCACCTTTTGGTATAATTAATTTATATGATTACGTCGTAACTCCAGATGCCATTTATATCGCAAGTATAGGTTTTGATAATGTTCAATACAGATTCGATTTGCAAACAGAAATGTTTTCGAATGTATCAAATGTTAGAAGTTCAGAGTATTTTGGATTCTATCACAATGGAAATCTTTATTATACAGACGATAAAAAGATAAGTATTTTAAAAGCAGATGGAACCAAAGTTTCCATTGAGACAAATACCAGCATTCATTTTTTCAATCCTTTTTTCACTTTCAAAAACAGACTATTTTATGGTAATAACGACGGACTTTATGAAATCGTAAATGATGATTTGGAACTAAGAGTAGAAGTGGAAAACGGCATTCTTGTCAATTATGCTGTACTTGAAGATTACATACACATAAATGAATCCCGAAATGATTACTTTTATGATGGTGCAACCTTCCATCATATAGTGATTAACAATCAATACCGAGGTGCACAAATTCTGGATGACTATTTTGTCATGTACGAAGGTACAGGAACAAATACAACATCGGCATCATTACTAAATTATAAAACAAACACTACCATCACTTTACCAAACGAAGTAGCCAAATTAAAGGATATAAGATTATTCAGAAATGGAAGCAAATACATCATGATGGGTTCAGAAGGGTTCTTACAATACCACAAAGTAGTCTTGTATGAAACAGATGAAAATTTGAGTAATTTTGCAAAAATAAACGAGTTTGATGTAACGAGTAATAGGGTCATTTCATCATTTACAGAATATACAAACGAAGGCTTTTTATACACTGGTAATGTGATGTACTTAATGGATACGTTATTAAATTTTGTGCCAATAGATGGTCTTGCTGGTGAAAACCAAACAAGTGCAGTTTATGAACAAGATGGATACTTCTACTTCATTGCCATCCACCCAATTAATGGCAGACAACTCTTCAGAATACAACCTTTCTCACTTCGAACTTCTGTAGACGATGATGCGACTATCTTTACAAAAGTAAACGTCTACCCTAACCCATCAAGCCAAGAAATCTTTATAGAAGGTGATGTTTTTCACTCTGCGGAGATATACAACTTTAGTGGGCATATGGTACTGAAATCAACCATTGGCGATAATAATAGACTCGATATCAATGGTCTTAATAATGGTGTTTATGTCGTTATTTTGACGTCATCAGATGGAAGTAAAAGTGTAGGTAAGTTTATTAAAATAGATTAATTAACCACTAAGAATCATAATTAACCACTAAGGACACAGAGTCAAGCACTAAGCTTCACTGAGCAAACACTTAGTGAG
>JBGSOH010000087.1:0-3255 GCA_041739205.1 Saprospiraceae bacterium | reverse complement strand
CCAGCCTGGACATTAAAGTCAATAAACTGCCTTATAGATGGCCCTACCTCAGCCAAAAAAGCACCATCTCTTAAAATGGTAAATCCTTTCTCAGAAAATGAACTCAAAGGGTCAACATTCCAGGAAATCAAAACACGGTCTGGAAAATCCCCACCACTACTATTTACTAAAGGTGCTGCAGGTGGTAAGAGAAAACGCATGTAGTATCCTAAGCCGCTATTAAAATCTGCAGTTTGTGAAATACCTACCACAGGCTGACCGACTAAAACTGATGTTCTGTTTCTAAATGAAACAGCATTCGAACTACCGTAATATAAATTTACATCTCCATTTGTTATGGGTAAATTGGCTAAAGGATTACAATCTGTCTCTACCGTCTGGGCCGATATGAGCCACGGCAATATGGTGCATAGGACTACTATGCTTATATGATATAAAAATTGTTTCATGACTATGATTTATTATTAATAAAGGAATAAATAGGAATAAATTATCCCAATGATTTGTACCAGAGAAACGATTGACGCTCCATGGCAAAACATCAGCGCCTACCCATATTAATTGATACGTATATAAATGTAAAAGTTTAGGTTCTTAGGTCGAGTTTCTTCACCAGTGAATCCATTATGATTACTAGTAGTGCCACTAAAAGTATGATTATGTATCCCGTCATTGCCAACTTGGAAAGTATGTATTGTCCCTTCACCTTGTCTATCACTTGCGGCGATCATGATATCACTAGTATTCTTACTTCCATTTCCTACAGGATAAAAACCACCAAGGTCACCAATGTTCGGAGTAGCTGATCCATCACTTAATCGAAAATTCACGTTATGAGTATGGAGTCCTCCATCTGAAGTTGTACCACTAACGGTATGTGTGTGATTTTGGGTAGCTTGGTCTTCGAATTGTGCAATCGGAGAAGTAGGTGTTCTGTCAGGGTCATGATTTTGTCCTCCAGGTGTTTCTTGAGCTCTAATAAAAAGACCACCAGCATCAGGTATAACATTAGTACCTAGAATGGTTGATAGTGCGGAGCCACTCATAGTTCCTCCGGTCATGGGAACCCAGCAATCTCCATTTACTGCAGCAAATTGTGTCGGATTGAGTATAGAATACTTGACATCCCCTACTGCACCTGAGCAAATAACTTTATAAGCTGCATTTACGCCTAAAGCATAAGGGGCAAAGGTAAGTTCTGTTCTGGGTTGTAGTTCAAAATTCTCAGAAACGATACCCAGATACAGGGATTGTGCTTGTGAAAATTCAGCGGTAGGAAGAGCTAAATTAGTTCCTAATAAATAACTGTAAATCCCCCCTACCACATTTACTGTTGCTGTCTCTTCCCAGATGTGTACGCCACCTGTTGGGATGTTATAGATTCTGAATTTGAGTTGTCTCTCGCCATCCGCTACAGTGACTCCAGCTGCATTTTTTAAGGTACCTTGTACACTCATTTTTTGAGCATTGGCCTGATTTATGCACAAGAAAGTAGCAATTACTAAAATTAAATTGGTTAATGTCTTCATTTTAAAATAACGTTAAGTGGTTTAAAAATATAATTAAAATAATATTGGAAATACTAGGAAAATGACTATGTTTTGATCAAAGAATCTACCTTGTCTTTGCAATTGCGTCGGCTTAGTGTGACAACCATACCATTAGATAGAATCAGCAATTTTTCATTTAAATGTAGTGATCTTATGTGGTTTTTATTGACAAGATAACTTCGATGGACTCTTACCATATGATCCCCTCCTATTTTGTCAAACCAATGCTTAAGGGTTTTTGAAGTCATAATTTTGCTACCATCACAAAGAAATATATAAGAGTAATTACTTTCAGCAGCGATCAAAATGATATCTAAAGTAGATATAAAAAACAACACTCCTTTATTTTTTATGGGGATTTTTTGCTCAATTTCGATTGACTCTATCGGGATTTTATCAAAATTTGAATGAATCAAAGGCTGATTATTTTTTATGGGATTTATATGTATATATTTAAAAGATATCTCTATTGGAGTTGAACTTTGGGCGTAATTTGTATTTGACATTTGCATCAGGTTTTACCGTTTATGGGAATTTAATAGCGCAAAAGTAGGTGTAACACAAATTTGCTACAATAGCCATTTATGGTCATATGTAGATCAGAAATAGCTAAACTTTGACTTTAATAAAAGGAACTACCTTACTTGGTCTCAAGAAGATGTAAAAGAAAAATGCTGATTTTTAATGCGTTAAATTTCAATTGCTTACATTTCCTCTAATTGTACCCATCCTAAATCTTTCCCTCAAGAAGGACTGTGTGACGCTAAAGTGTTAAGGACTTTGAAACCCACATTAAAGATTTACAATAAAAATTATAAGCCAGTCTAAACAATGGTTTTCTATGAAACTTAGATTAGAGCAATAAAAGTTTAATTTTTATTCAATTTGTGTATTCGATAAAGCCTCAATAGGAAATTACAAATTACCTGACCATGGCATGATACAGATAAATATAAGGCTATTCACAAAAAGGAAATTAAACCCATCTGTCCTAATTTGACTACCAATTCTGTACTGTTGCTACAGTTAAATTTTTTTAAAAGTGCTTTTTTTTGATTATCTATTGTATTAAAGGAGTTGCCCAATGTTGCAGCTATTTCTTTTGATGCATATCCTTTAGATAAAAGGCTGGCTATTTCTTTTTCGCGAGGAGTCAAATATGGAAGTATTTGTATCCTTTTTTTCGTTGAATTGATGTTTTTGGTGACTTTAAATATTTCTGTGTACAAATGCTCAAAGCCTTCATTTTTATTTACAATGGCAGAAATACCCATTTGATAGAGACTATCTATATGGAAAGAGTTAGTAATACTCGAGAATATAATTATTTTTAGATTGGGGTTTTTCTTAAAAGCTTCTAAAAACAGTGTAGTTCCTCTGTTTTCGTCAGAAAATATATCTGCTATCAAGAGATCAGGATTTGTGCTATCTATGATAGAAAGTACTTCATCTATAGTATTCCCAACACCTACGATATCAATATTAGTGTAAACAGACAAGTATTGCGCCATAGCGTCTGTAACAAAAGTATGATCGTCGTATAGTGCTACACAAATCAATGTATTTTATTTTTACTTGCAAATATAGTAAAAATACTATTAAAATTATTTTAATACTGAGTCCCCTTTGAAAAGTGCTATTTTTTAAATTTTGCATAAAATAGTACTCTTGGGCGGGTAGGTTAACAAAATGATTTCTTGATTAA
>JBGSOH010000083.1:0-1944 GCA_041739205.1 Saprospiraceae bacterium | reverse complement strand
TTGATGGATGGAGATCAGTGAATCCAACTTCTTTCTAGTCTTTTTTGCATCTATTGTTTCAAAAGCAATATCTCCTGTGCGAATAATTTTTCTGTCATCTGGTACTTTGCTTTCCATGTCAGATAATGCAGTCTCCTCATTATTTCCGTCTGTACTATTAGGTGATGCTTCTATCTGTAAAAGATCATCTGTTAAGTCATTTTCTTGTGCTTGTTTGCAAGAGAATATTAAAACGGTACCAATTAAGAAAAAAATTATTTTGTTCATCTTAGAAATGGATTTGATGTTACTAAAAAAAGAATATCAAATCTAAGATGGTATGGATCTATATTTTTGGTGTCCAAAATTTCTTTCTTGGGAATAGCTTAACAAGTATTAACGAATATTGGGGAAAATAAATATCACTTAGTCATTGCAAAACGGCATTTAAATTCCTTTTCCTTCAAAATACAATTCTTAATTTGATTCTGATAGTATTTTGCTATAATAGCCATTTTATTCAGTACCGCATCATCACATTCTTTAGATAATGATTTTGATATTCTAACATTAGAAATAGAACAATCAGAGTTTACCAAATAAGATACAATGACTTCACCTTCCACATTATTTTCTCTTGCTTTTGCTGGATATTTTATATTGAGATTAAATATTGGTTCCAAATGCATTTGCTTATCATGATCATACCTAAGAATGACCTGGCCTTTTTCAATTGACTCGGTCCAAATTCCTGCTTTTTTACCATTTTTGAATGAACGAATATTCCCTTTTTCATACCAAGTACTATCCTTTTTATTTAGGTTGTAAAAGCCTTTATATTGCACAAAGCCATCTAGGTGTAGTCGTCCTTTTTTATAATCTTTCCATTGATCTCCTGTCATTTGTTTGTAAGACACAAATGGTCCGTGTTTGATAGACGGGTTAGATTCTAAAACCCAATATTGCTCATAAACTTGTTTTGATTTATAAAATGTCTTTATGACTTCCTTTGTTGATTGAGCATTTATGAACATTGGTAAAACCAAAATTAATAGAAAAAACTTACTTGATACCATCTTTCTCTTTTTTGTTCACTCACTAATTATAAATGATGAATGATAAAGCAAAGATGTTATTACACCATCATTTGGTGCAAACTTTTATTTATTTTGAGCTAAATATTTTCTTTTAATCTTAACAAGTTTAGGTATTCTGGATGAAAAAAACCAATACTTGGTGACAATTTACCTTAACATTGAATCTTACAGCCCACGCTAGTCCACGCCAGTCGACGCTAGTGGGATCTAGTGGGAACTCAGTGGGAACTCGTGGGAACTCGGTGGGATTACATACGGAACGTGTACGGAGCATGTACGGAGTTGATACGGAGTAAGTACGGAGTATCTATGAAAGGTGGGTTAAGTTGATTCCTACAAAAAAGGCATACTATTACCCTTTCATCCACACCTGCCAAGGAATTCTAGACAACATAAGTATCAATGCTATGGTGTAATAAATAGTGACAGCGCTATATGCTTTGTCTGTTCCTACTGCTTTTTTAGCTTTAGCGTAGCCAACTGTGATGAGCACAATGGCTAAAATCATTGTGATGGGATGCTCTAGCGCCAATAACCTTGCAAAAGAGTCCTTCATTGTCGCACCCGATAGGTTTTTGATGCCATATGGTGAAATAACATATAAAATCAATCCAAACAATAGCTGAATGTGGGTAGCTATCATGCCTACCAAAGCGACTTTCAGATGTGGTGCAGAAAATGGTTTTTTACTAAATCTAGAAATTGTGATGACCAAAATAGCTACCAACAAAATTGAAAGAAGTGACCAAGCTAAGTAAGAGTGAGATGTTTTTATAAATTCGTACATGACTATTGTATTTTTTGATTTGGACAAAGGTAGTGTTTATAATAAAAAGGTATGGTCACAATTCAGAACTATTTATCGATA
>JBGSOH010000040.1:0-24649 GCA_041739205.1 Saprospiraceae bacterium | reverse complement strand
TATGCTAAAATGAAGCTGGTTAATGAACACTAAGGTAAAGGAATGTTTGAATTGCGATCTCTTCTTTCAGGAAGGGGATCACTTTTGTTCCAATTGTGGGCAAAAAACAGATGCTCATTTGCTTACGGTCACAGAATTGTTAAGTAATTTTTGGAATTCACTGTTCAACCTTGACAATACAGTATTTAGTACACTCAAATATATTTGGAGACCATGGAAGCTGACAGAGTTTTATGTAAAGGGTAAAAGAAAGACATATCTCAACCCTATGAGAATTTTTCTGATCACGTTATTGCTTCATTTCGGTTTGTTGCTGACTACCGTTGATATTGACAATAACAAAACGCTCACAAATGAACTCTACAGAGATTATGAACGCTCAAAAATAAAAGGTGAGTACATGGATATCAAGTCGAAGCTATCTTTAGATGGAAGTGCTTGTGTCCTTTCAGATAGTATAGAAAATGTTCTTTTTGACAAAACACTTCTTGTCGAACAGGATACACAACTTTCGATAGAAATTTTCGGCAAAAAGAAATATCCATTTACAAAAAAAGATGTTTTGGAACTGCCTATAGATTCTGTCTACCAAAAATACGACATCACCACGTTCACTGAAAAACTTATCGTAGGTCAATATTTCAAAATAATGAAAGATCAAGCTGGTACAGGTAATTATGTGATTGGAAATTTCTCTTGGGGTGTTCTACTCGTCATTATCGCTCTAGCTGCTTTTATGAAATTGTTGTACATCAGAAAAAAAGTACATTATGTAGAGCATCTGGTTTTTTTGATGAATGTCCATTCATTTTGCTTCTTGGTAAATGCCATCGTCTTGTTTATTTGTGTCAAGTTTGATGATTTCGAATCGAAATATGAAGTTTTAACTAACAGTATCCTTATAGGAGTTCCATTAGTTACCATGTTTATTTCAATGTTTTACTATTACAAGCAAGGATTTTTAAAGACTTTATTAAAATACGCTATTCTAGGGACAATGTATATGTTATTTTTTGGAATATTTATTGTGATTGTAAGTTTAGTAAGTTTAATCTTATTTTAAAAAAATTAATTCAAATATGTCTTACGAAACTATCATAGGATTAGAAATCCATATCCAATTAAACACCAATAGTAAAGCGTTTTGCAATGACTTTAATAGGTATGATGATGATGCGAATAATAATATAAGTCACATTTCACTTGCACATCCAGGTACGTTACCAAGGATGAATAAACGACATATCGAAAAAGCTATAAAATTGGGTTTAGCATTTAATAGTCAAATCAATAATTATAATTTTTTCGATAGGAAAAACTATTTTTATCCAGACTTGCCAAAAGGATATCAAATTACACAAGATAAGGAGCCATATTGTAGATCTGGACAGATAAGGTTTGTGTCCAATGGAATCGTAAAATCAATCAGGCTACATCACATACATATGGAAGAAGATGCAGGCAAATCTGTACATGATCAAAATGATTCATATACACTTGTAGATTATAATAGGTCGGGTGTGCCACTTCTGGAGATCGTAACAGAACCAGATTTCAGGTCAGGACAAGAAGTCAGTGATTTCATGGCCGAACTACAAAAAGTAGTACAATATCTAGAAATTTCGGACGCAAATATGGAAGAAGGTTCTTTCAGATGTGACTGTAACGTCTCTGTTAGAAAAATAGGAGACCCAAAACTAGGCGAGCGATGTGAGATAAAAAACATGAATTCACGAAGATACGCTAAACAAGCAATAGAATACGAAGCACTCCGACAAATAAATGTCTTAGAGAATGGAGGTAGCATATATAAAACTACTATGTTATTTGACCCAATATTAGGCGAGACAAGACCCATGAGGAAAAAAGAATCCGAAAATGATTATCGTTATTTTCCTGAACCAGATCTTCCGCCCATAGTGATAGCAGAAGAACTTCTCCAAAGATTGAAATTTGAGACTACTACCCTGCCCATTGATCTTTACCTTTCATTTTTTGAAAAGTACCAACTTTCTCATGCTGATGCGGAATTGCTTACAGAGTCAAAGGAGACCGCTGATTATTTTAAAGAAGGAATTGAAATGGGGGCAAATCCAAAAGATTTTTGCGATTTAATTACAAATAAGCTAATTCCTCATGCTAAAAAGGAAAAAGTAAGTTTAATCAGCTTGGGTAATCTTAATCAAATACTGACATTCCTCTCATTTATCAATTGTGATAAGATCTCAAAGTCAGCAGCTTATCAACATATATTTCCTGAATGGATAAAAGACACTGACCAAGATCCCGAACAAATAGCCAAAACAAAAAAACTGGTCCAAAGCGAAGATCAGAGTTTTTTAGATGAATTAATTCTTAATGTAATGCAAGCCAATGCTCCAAAAGTAGAAGAATACCGTAAAGGTAAAAAAGGGTTATTAGGATTTTTTATGGGGCAAGTAATGCAAAAATCAGGAGGTAAAGCAGATCCCAAAATCCTACAAGCCAAAGTGGAAGCTGCATTAAATTAAAACAAATTTGCCATTCACGTAAATTTAGTAATTTTTATTGAGTTCAAAATTTAAAAGTTGGGAACCAATTTTAAATTTTAGTTGTTAATAATGAGTACATTACATATAAGCAATCATAATAGATTTTGGTATGCAAGCAATAGAACTCACAAAACTGTATTATTCAATAGGAGAAGTTGCTGATATTTTTGGTGTAGCACCTTCGCTTATAAGATACTGGGAAGCTGAATTTCCAAGTTTACGACCAGCAAAAAACAATCGTGGTGAAAGAAAATATACTCAAAAAGATATTGAGACAATAAAGTCTATTTACCATCTTTTGAAAGAGAAGGGATTTACAATAGAAGGTGCAAAAAAAGAACTTGACACTCAAAAAAGCCAAGCCAAAGAGCAGTCAGCAATTATAAAAAAACTCAAAGATCTTCGTAAAAACATTTTGAATTTAAGGACTGAATTAGATAAAAACTAACTGGGAATATACTTAGGAGTTAAATTTTGTAGTAATCTATTTCTAGACTTCAAAGATGAACAACATCTTTGCATAAATCCAAGTCAAAATGATCATTTGAAGCTATAATAACTAATCGGTCTCTGCTGTATTCAGACAATAAATCACTAAACCATTTTTTTGCATTATTATCTAGGAAAGAGGTAGGTTCGTCTAGTAGTAATATCGGTGTATCACTCATTAATGCTAAAGCTAATTGTATCTTTTGTTTCATCCCTGACGAAAAATGCTGTAATGTTTTTTGGGAATGTCCTTTTAGCATAATTTTAGTCTCAAATGTCTTAAAATCAATACAATCGACCATAGATTTGAATTTTGAATGAAATGCAAAATTCTCTTCCAAACTATACTCATTTATAAGGTCAGTATAAGGAGCAGCTAAGGATACGTATTTAAATAAACGATCAGTATTACATTTATTATCGTGTATTAAAAAATCAAATCGCCCAGATGTAGGTGTTAGAAATCCTGATAACATTTTTATTAAGGTAGACTTCCCACTTCCATTGCTTCCTGATATTCCACATATTTGATTAGAAAAAAATGTGTGGCTAAAATCTTTTATAATCCACTGATAACCATATCTTTTAGAAATATTACTAGCAACTATTTCAGTCATTACTGTCTGAACCCTTTCATCAAACCACGATCGGCTTGCATTAAAAATTGCATGATAAATGCCTTTTCAGCAGATTCATGTATGGTCGCATCTATAGTTTCTATAGCTTTTTTTACATTATTACCCTTTACAAATAATATTCTGTAGATATCTTGAATATGATTCACTTGCTCTATTGTAAATCCCCTTCTACGCAATCCTACTGAGTTGACGCCCACATAACTTAATGGTTCTCTCGCAGCTTTAACATATGGTGGTACGTCTTTTCTTACTAATGAGCCACCGCCTATCATGGCATGATCCCCTATTTTAACGAACTGATGGACAGCAGACATTCCACCAATGATAACTTGATTACCAATCTCAATATGACCTGCAAGGTTCACATTATTGGCTATAATGCAATTAGAACCTATAAAACAATCATGAGCGACGTGAACATAGGCCATTAACATAGTGCCTTTCCCTATTCTAGTGGTCATACTTGCTTCAGTACCTCTATTGAGAGTGCAACATTCTCTTACAATCACATTATCTTCAATGACTAAGGTGGAATTCTCACCTTTAAACTTTAGATCTTGGGGGATAGCACCAATAACAGCACCAGGAAACAACTTACAGTTCTTTCCTACGAACGAACCCTCCAAAATAGTAGCATGAGGACCTACCCAAGTTCCTTCACCTATCTCAACATTAGCCCCGATGTATGCAAAGGGTTCCACAATAACATTTTCAGCCACCTTAGCTAGTGGATGTATATAACTTAAATTACTAATCATTTTGTCTTTTTACGATCTGTGCAGTTAGTTCACCTTCTGAAACTAGTTTATTACCTACGTATGCAGTCCCCATCATTTGAATAATACCACGTCTGATAGGTGACATAAGCTCCATCTTAAGAATGAGTGTATCTCCTGGTAATACTTTTGCTTTAAACTTTACATTATCCATTTTAAGAAAATAAGTATCCCATTGGCCTTTATCTTCCACTACAGTTGTTAATGCAAGAATACCTCCTGTTTGTGCAAGTGCTTCCATCTGAAATACTCCAGGAAAGATAGGGTTGCCAGGGAAATGACCCTGAAAAAATGATTCGTTGGATGTCACATTTTTAACAGCAACGATATGTGTCGATGATATTTCTATAACTTTATCTACTAATAAAAAAGGATATCTATGTGGTAAGTATCCTTTTATATCCTCCAAACTCATAACCGGAGTTGCATTAGGATCATATACTGGTCTTCCAGCGTTCCGTTTTTGCTCTAAATACTTGGCTTTTAAAATTTTGGCTAGAGCTACATTAGAAGTGTGGCCAGGTTTAGTTGCCACAATTTTGCCTTGAATATCTCTTCCCATCAATGTCAAGTCACCTAACAAATCCAACAATTTATGTCTTGCAGGTTCATTATTAAAGTGCATTTTTGTGTGGGTCAAAACACCATTTTCACCTACAGTAACATTTGGTTTGTCTAGTTTAATTTGTAATCTTTTGACTTCTTCATGATCCATGATTTTGTCAACGATAACGACTGCATTATCTAAATCTCCACCTTTTATAAGGCCGTGGTCAAAAAGTTTTTCTATTTCTGTCAAAAATACAAAGGTCCTACATTTTGCGATTTTATCTATAAATTCATCTTTTGTTTTCATTGATGCTACCATCTCACCCAAAGTTTCTTCAGAGAACTTTAAAATGGTATTGAGTTCGAAGGTGTCTGATGGATAAACAGCATATTCAGATCCAGTAGTATCATCAATAAATGTAAACGGCTCTGTAATTACATAAATTTCTTTTGTAGACTCTTGCTTTTCTAATTTAGATTCTAACAAATGGCTGACAAAACCTGCTGAGCTGCCATCCATTATGGGAATCTCAGGACCATCGAGACTTATTACGATATCTTCTATGTGAAGTGCATTCAGAGCAGCCATCAAATGTTCTATTGTAGAGACTGATGCACCATTGTATTCCAAAGTTGTACCTCTCTGGGTAGTTGTTACTAATGAAACATCAGCAGAAAATGTAGCATTATTCAAATCTGTACGTTCAAATTTTATACCTGCACCAACTTCACCTGCCCTTAGCAAAACATTCACTGTTCTGCCCGTATGAAGACCAATTCCACTAAATTTTACATCTTGGGTTAAAATGTTTTTGTACCTCATTTAACTATCTAAAAATTTCTATCACAAGTACCACAATGCAACTTCTGTTACCCGTTTTTTTAATAAAACACTATTTTATGCTCATTAACTGACGCATTTTGTCTAACTCTTGTTCCAATTTTCTAATCTGCTGTGCCATATCAGGTAATTTTCTGAAATAAGCATACGATTTTAAATAATTAGAATATTCTATTGCTGGAGATCCATACAATTTGGCATTTTCATTTTTTATACTTGATGATATGCCTGATTGTGCCTGAATCATGGTTCCATCTGCTATTTCAATATGCCCCACAATGCCCACTTGTCCTCCAATAAGACAATTAGCACCTATTTTTGTGCTACCTGCTATCCCTGTTTGAGCAGCAATAGCTGTATTATTTCCTATCGTCACATTGTGAGCTATTTGTATGAGATTATCTAGTTTTACACCTTTGCAAATCCTTGTCGATCCCATCGTAGCACGGTCTATGACAGTATTACTACCTATCTCAACGTCTTCTTCAACCACAACGTTGCCAGTCTGTGCAATTTTTTTGTAATTTCCCTCCTCATCTCTTGCAAATCCAAAGCCATCGCTACCTATAACAGTATTCGAATGTAGAATACAATTATTACCGATTTCACAATTGTGATATACTTTTACACCCGGATAGAGAGTTACATTTTCACCAATAGAGACATTATCCCCTATAAAAACCTGACCATATATGGTAGTATTCTTACCTATTTTGACATTTTTTTTAATGATAACATGGTCATCAATTCTAACGTTTTCGCTGATCGTCGCAGAAGGGTCAATTACAGCAGAACCAGCTATACCATCAAAAACACTGATGCCGGAGTTAAACTGGGACAACAATATACTTAATGCATTATAGACATTATCTACAGAAATCATTGTAGTGGTTACAGCACGTTCTGGTATAAAATCATTAGAAACTAAAACGATAGAAGCCTTTGTATCATATATATACGATACGTATTTGGGATTTGCTAAAAAAGTTATGGTACCAGGTTGACCTTCCTCGATCTTGCTTGGACCTGATACTAAAGTCTCAGGATCTCCGATGACTTTCCCTCCTATTAATGAAGCTATTTGAATTGCGGTTACTTGCATAGCGCAAAGTTAACACAAAACTTTGTTTTGTAAACCAGAATTATATGAAGATTTATTTTAAAAAGATAGACTACTTATTTTTATCTATATATTTGCAGCTTTTTACCACCAAAACTGTCTAACCAGTTATTGCAAATTGAATATAATCTTGGATAAAATTTTAAATATTGCGTATGCCAAGGGTCATAATTTAGAGCCCTTTGTAACCAAATCTCTTTACAAACTAGTTAGTTTGGGCTACGAGATTGTAGTTGTTTCTCTAGCTAAAACAGACAATGACAGTACACAAAAGTCTTTTGCATCAATAAAAAATGGTCAGATAGACTTCGCAATCTTTCATTTAGCTGACTTACATCCTATTTATCCAGCAGATGATTTAATCATTGCAGCTTTATCAGAAAGACATGATGCAAAAGATTGCTTTGTAATTAATGAAGATTGTTATTCCCCATCTGAAGAACTTCGTTTGAGAGCTGGGTCAACTGTGCACGTCTCATCTATTATTCAGTCAGAGCAACTTAAAAAGCTGAATCCTTCTATAAATGTGGTAATTTCGAATAATGACGTACAGAAAAATATAGATTTGTTAAATTCTGGTTCTGTAAACGCAGTCATTTTACCAAAAGTATTCGCTGATAAAGCAATTTTCACCGCACCTGTGAAGCTTGTAAACCTCCATCCTAAAGAGATGATCCCAGCTCCTGGTCAAGGCACCTTTGCATTTGTAACCCTTGTAGAAAACCTTAAAATAAGAAGGATTCTTAAATCAATCCATGAAAAAGAAACTGCTGAAATGACTAATGTAGAGCGAACCGTAAAACAATTGATACCTGAAAATAGCCAACCAAATGTAGCAGCATATTGTTATAAGGACAATAGCTCAAATTTTCATGCATTAGGTTCATTTTATGACTCAGGAACTTCAACTTTGCGTTTTGCATCTCACTCCCAAAGTACATCAAATGGACTTGCGGAAATTATATTTAATTCACTTTACCACAAATAACTGATTAAGAGATATGTATTTAATTTTTGATTGTTCAGCATTAGCAACAAAAACTGACTTTAAGGCCACATTTACCGATACAGAAGCTTGGCCACGTTTGCTCCATGTTAGCTGGATATTATTGGGAGAAGATTATAAGCCATTGGAGGATTTTGATTGTATCCCAATACCTAATGGATATGTTATAGATGAAAAATCTAAAACGAAAGCACATATTGATGATGCAGATATTGTTAAAAAAAGTACTGATTTAGCTGAAATATTAGATAAATTTTCGGCCAGTGCAGAAAAAGCTGAATACATTTTTTCACACAATCTAAATTATAATGAAAATGTTTTAGGCGCAGAATATGTGAGGATGAAGAAAAGTATCAATATGTTTTCTAAAAAAAGATATTGTTTAATGGAAGAAGGTACGTATTTTTGTAAAATCCCTTCCAAAGGTGGAGGGTACAAATGGCCAACTTTACCAGAATTGCACGCTACATGCTTCGGTCAGACATATGGTCCTGCCAATAACGCAAGGGCAGACGTAATAGCTGCCGCTAGATCTTTTATTAAACTCAAGAAGACAAGAAAACTTGATGATTTATTCGAAGATTAGTTGAAAGCAATATTAATAAGTTGTTTTTGTATTCAATTTAGGCTTTAAGTGTTTATTTAGAGCTCATAACTAATTAGATAGTTTCTAAACAATTTCCTGCGATTTTATATTGTATAAGAATATTTGTACTTTTGTGCGATATTTAAGATTGTTAATCATCAATGCCCTAATAATGAATAGAAATATAATTATATCATTTATCCTAATAGCGGTGGGTGTTTTAGTTTTTTCAAGTGTATCAAAAGACGTAAGCACGTATGCTAGTTTTAAGGATGCCGAAAATGGAGAAAGAGTAAAAATTGTCGGTCAATTGTCCAAGGATAAACCTATGGAGTATGACCCACAAAATAAACCAAACGAATTTTCTTTTTTCATGAAAGACGATAAAGGAGTCGAGACCAAAGTCGTTCTTAGTAAACCTAAACCACAAGATTTTGAGATGTCTGAACAAATAGTTGTAACAGGAACTCTTTCTGACGGTGTCTTTGAAGCCAATGAAATACTGATGAAGTGTCCATCTAAATATAAAGACGAAGAGATTGCCATAAGAAATCAAGAAGGCTGAAAAACAAATGACACAAATTCATGAATGAAGTAAAATATATAGGTGAGCACCTTTGGGTCGGCCAAATAGGACATTTTTTGATTATTACTGCCTTTGTTGCGGCTGTTGTATCAGCTATTTCCTATTTCATATCAGTACAGAATAAAGTAAATACAAGTGAAGATGGTTGGTCAAAAATAGGTAGAAATGCATATTTTGTTCATGGGTGTAGCGTATTGACCATCATAGGATTGATATTTTATGCCATGTATCATCATATGTACGAATATTCCTACGTTTTTGACCATGTTTCTCCAGATTTACCACTCAAATATATATTATCTGCCTTTTGGGAAGGTCAGGAAGGAAGCTTTATTTTATGGATGTTTTGGCACATTATATTGGGATTTATCTTAATAAAAAAATCAGGAAAACTAGAAGCTCCACTGCTATTTACATTTGCTGTGGCAGAAGCCATCCTTATGACTATGTTACTTGGGATACATATTCCTTGGGGTGATGAAGCTATTAAAATAGGAAGTAACCCTACTACCCTACTTAGACAGATGAATGATGCACCCATTTTTGCCAATGCTGATTACCTTAGCCTTATAAAAGGCAGAGGGATGAATCCATTGTTGCAAAACTATTGGATGACTATCCATCCGCCTACACTTTTCCTTGGTTTTGCATCAACAATCGTTCCTTTTGCATATGCGTTTGCAGGATTATGGCAAAATGAACACAAAGATTGGCTAAAACCTGCTTTCGGATGGAGTCTTTTTTCAGCTGGTATATTGGGAACTGGTATATTGATGGGGAGTTTATGGGCTTATGTAGCTTTATCTTTCGGTGGATATTGGGCTTGGGACCCAGTAGAAAACGCATCGCTTGTGCCATGGATTACCCTAGTAGCAGGTGTGCACGTCCATTTGATAGCCAAAAATACAGGTTACGGGACAAGGTCTGTTTACTTTTACTATTTGATTTCATTTGTGTTCATTTTATACTCTACTTTCCTTACTAGAAGCGGAGTTTTGGGTGATACTTCGGCTCATGCTTTTACAGAAATGGGATTAGAATGGCAATTAATAATTTTAGTGGGTTTCTTTTTTGTAGCTGGAATGGGATTCTGGGCATACAGATGGAAATCTATTCCGAGTCCAGCTAAGGAAGAACCATTATATGCTAGAGAATTTTGGATGTTTATAGGTTCTTTAATCTTACTCTTTAGCGCCATTCTTATCACGGGTTCGACATCATTGCCAGTTTACAATAAAATTTTAACATTTTTTGATCCTGGTTATGTGGGTAAAGTTATAAAAGATGTTATTCCACACTTTAATAAATACCAACTCTGGATAGCCGTCTTTGTTTCCATTTTGTCATCTATTGCGATTTTTTTAAGATATCATGGTGTAAATTGGGAACAAAAGAAAAATAAATTTGCGTTAAAAATGCTAATTTTATTGGGAGCTTCGTTTGTTTTGACCTATCTGACTACTTTTTGGATAAAATTATACTCATGGCAGTATGTTGTGATGTGTTTCACTGGATATTTTGCTGTTATTGCTAATATTGATTATGTAGTATCTGTACTAAAATGGAATGTAAAACTTGCATCTTCTGCTATAGCACATTTTGGATTCGGTATGATGGTGATAGGAATACTTGCAAGTGGATTGAATCAAAAATCAATTTCTTCCAATCCTTTTGTATTCAAAGGTATGTTCACAGACGAAGATATTGAAAAATATGTCCAGTTAATAAAAGGTAAACCACTATTTTCTCAAGGATATTTTATTACCTACGAGTCAGATACATTGATTGGTCAAGAAAGACGATACTCCATAAACTTCAAAAAACTTAATGACAGTTTAAGAGTTCTAGATGAAATTACTTTACATCCGAATGCTGTTTACTCCAACGATTTTTCTAAAGTCGCTGCTTACAATCCGGACACAAAACATTATCTTCATAAGGATATCTTTACTTGTGTGGTAGGCTTACCACCAGCATTAGAAAGTGTAGAAAAAGCGCACGCGATAGAAGATTCTCTAAAATTTGTAGCTCGACAAGTAGCTATTAATGATACAGTTGTGATGGGAAACTTCATTATCAAGCCACTATCAGTCAACTTTAAACCTACCAATGTTGATTACAATAAAAACATTCATGATACCGGTATTGGTGTTCTTTTGGAAGTAACAGATACCAAAAACGATACTTCTTACCAGGTGGAATCTGCCATTGGTCTAGATGGTGCCTTGATGTATAGTTATCCTGCAGCCATTGACGAACTAGGTGTAAGAATCAAACTTGAAGAATCATTATTAAGTGCATACTTTACACCAGAAGAGCAATTAGAATACAAAGAATATGTTTTAAAAATAGGTAGTAACATAAATATTGATGGTTACAATATTTCATTAGCTGAATTTGACAAAAATCCTACCCATAAGAATTATAAAAAAGAAGAAGGAGATATTGCCATCGGAGCCAAACTTAATATTGAAGGCAACGGGGTGATAGATACTTCCACTAGTTTATATATCATAAGAAATAACCAACCAATGAGTATTAAAAATTACTCAGGTACTACAGGGCTACATATTAGATTTAGTAATATTGATCCAGCAAAAGAAGAATTCACTTTTAAAATTGCTAGGGATAAAAGGGAATCTTCTGACTTGAACCTAGGTATAGCTACAGATGTACCACGAACAGACTATCTCATCTTGCAAGCGACTATTTTCCCAGGAATCAATCTTTTCTGGTTAGGTAGCATTCTAATGATGGTAGGTTTATTTATTGCATCATGGTTAAGATTTTCAAAGAATGACTAAAATGATGAATATATCCATCATAGGTGGTGGAAATGTTGCATGGCATCTCACACAAAACTTTACATTGGCAGGGCTTAATGTATTTGAAGTTTATGGAAGGGATCCAAATGAAGCTGATACATTTAGTAATTTCACAAATACTGCTTATATCTCAGACATTAAGAAAATGCGTTCTGATGCTGACATATTTATTATTGCTGTACACGATGATGTAATTGAACAGGTTTTGGATGAATTACCGTTTAAGATTACGAGTGAACAGATTTTGGCGCATACTTCTGGTGCAAGACCATCTAAAATACTTGCACCTTATGCCATTCATTACGGTTGTTTATGGCCATTGCAAACACTTTCGAAGGAATTGCCAATCGCTTCACGTCAACTTCCGATTATTTTTAATGGTTCTGATTTTGTTTCTGAAGCACATCTTGGAGAAATAGCTGATCAAATAAGCGATTATGTCATGCTTGTAGATGATAAGAAAAAAAGTAAAATGCATTTGGCAGCTGTCATGTTGAATAATTTTGTAAACCATATAAATAGGTTAGTATCAGATTATTGTAAAGTGGAAGGATTGGATTTCAGTATTTTCAAACCATTAATTAAAGAAACAGCATTGAAATTGGATTTGGGTTCACCGTCGGAGATACAAACAGGCCCTGCCAAAAGAAATGATAAACTAACTATCGAAAAGCATCTAGAAATGTTAGAAAAATATGATGAACTTTATCGGTTCTATTGTTTAGCAACGGAAAGCATTATCAAAAAGTATCACAAAATATGAGGATTATAGGCGAGTTTGATGCAGGAGACATAAAGATTACTGTATTTAAAATGAATGAACGTATTTCAATAAAATTTGAAAAAAACCTATTGGAACAAACCTATAAATTTAGAGATGGTAGTGCAATCGGATCTCTAGAAGATGCAAAAACATTCTGCTCAGATCATACGATTACTGAAATCAATGATGTCTTTGATGCTATGTCAAAAAGCAGATCAAGATCGCTGAACAGTATGATTGAAAATCAAGAAGAAAAATTTGATGTGATCATTTAATTCAATTATAAAACTGTCTAACTTACCACTTATTAAAATCAATACATTTTCATCAAACTTAAAAATTCGACAACATTTCACATTATAAATAACATTTTTTTTTCAAACCACCCAAAATAATAGGGGTACAATTCAAAAAAACTTAAATAAAAACCAACATACCCTGTATTTAACATACCATTGACAAAATATTTATATTTTATTTTTGGAATAACACTTAAAACTCTACCTTTGTAGTCTTAATTAACAAACCACTAAATAAACATGGCAGTAATTAGATTTCAAGCAATTCAAACCACGTTAGACAGAAAACCTGTTCAAATTGTGGAACCTACGGAAAGAAGATCGGAGTTATACGGAGTTAATGTATTTAACAAAAACTCATTCAGTCATTACATGTCTAAAGATGCAACGAATGCAGTAATGGATGCTATCAATCATGGTAAAAAGATAGACAGAAAGATAGCTGACCAAGTAGCCACAGGTATGAAATCGTGGGCAATCTCAAAAGGTGCAACACACTATACACACTGGTTTCAACCACTTACAGGTGGTACAGCAGAAAAACATGATGCTTTTTTCGAACCAAATGGTGATGGAACAGCTATTGACAAATTTGATGGTGGACAGTTAGTACAGCAAGAACCAGATGCTTCTAGTTTTCCGAATGGAGGTATTAGAAATACATTCGAAGCACGTGGTTACACAGCTTGGGATCCTACATCACCTGCTTTTATCATGGGTACAACATTATGTATACCTACCATATTTGTTTCTTACACAGGTGAAGCACTAGACAATAAAGTGCCATTACTAAGAGCGCTTCAGAGTGTAGATAATTCTGCCACGGAAGTTGCAAGATATTTTGATAAAAATGTAAATAAAGTAATTTCTACCTTAGGTTGGGAGCAAGAATATTTCCTTGTAGATAGTGCGCTTGCAGCCTCAAGACCTGACCTTATCATGGCAGGAAGAGTTTTACTTGGACACGAAGCTGCCAAAGGTCAGCAATTGGAAGACCACTATTTTGGATCCATTCCTGAAAGAGCATTAGCTTACATGCGCGAACTAGAGATAGAGAGTATAAAACTAGGAATACCTGTAAAAACAAGACATAATGAAGTAGCGCCAAATCAATTTGAGCTAGCACCTATTTTCGAAGAGGCAAATCTTGCTGTAGATCACAACTCACTCCTGATGGATGTGATGAGTAAAATTGCGGCAAAACATAATTTTAAAGTGCTTTTTCACGAAAAGCCTTTTGCAGGGGTAAATGGATCAGGAAAACACAATAACTGGTCACTTGCTACTGATACAGGTATCAATCTACTAAGTCCAGGAAAAACGCCAAAAAGTAACTTGCAATTTTTGACTTTCTTTATAAATACCATCAAAGCAGTTCATGATTACGATGATTTGTTGAGAGCATCCATAGCATCAGCTAATAATGATCACCGTCTTGGAGCGAATGAAGCGCCACCAGCCATTATTTCAGTATTTATCGGAACACAATTAACGGCAGTGTTGGATGAACTTGAAAGAGTGAAAGATGGCAGCTTGTCACCTGAAGAAAAAACAGAATTAAAACTCAATGTTGTTGGCAAGATTCCTGAGATTTTATTAGATAATACGGATAGAAATAGGACATCACCATTTGCATTTACAGGTAATAAATTTGAATTCAGGGCAGTAGGATCTTCTGCAAACTGCGCTAAAGCTATGACCATATTGAATATGATCGTATCTGAACAATTACGTAAGTTTAAGGCTGAAGTTGACAGCTTGATCGAAAGTAAAAATATGAAAAAAGATGATGCCATCTTTAATGTTTTAAGAGAATTGATCAAAGCATCTAAAAGAATCAGATTTGAAGGAGATGGATATAGCGAAGATTGGGTAAAAGAAGCTAAAAAACGGGGCCTTTCTAACTTCAAAACTACACCAGAAGCGCTCAAAGCTCAAGTCAGTAAAGAAACTTTTGCGCTTTATGAATCTCATGGCATCATGAATAAAATAGAAGTAGAAGCAAGATACGAAATAGAGCTAGAAGAATATATCAAAAAGCTTCAAATCGAAGGAAGAATCCTTGGAGATATTGCGACTAATCACGTAATACCAACAGCGATAGCATATCAAAACACCCTGATAGAAAATGTAACAGGTTTAAAGGAAATATTCGGAAACGAATATACAAAATATGCATCTGAGCAGGTAGGGCTTATAAAAGATATCTCAGGATATATAGGGTCTATCAAATCTAATGTGGACAAAATGATAGAGGAAAGAAAGAAAGCCAACAAAATCAGTCATGCTGACAAAAGAGCTGATGCTTACTGTAATAAAGTCAAACCTTATTTTGAAGAAATAAGATATGCTTGTGACAAACTAGAACTCCTTGTAGACGATGAGTTATGGCCATTAACTAAATACAGAGAATTGTTATTTACAAGATAAACAAATCACTCATCCCGCAGTATGCAGCATGTGTTGTTACTGCGGGATTTTTTTTAAAAATCTTGTCAGTGTTTATTAAATGAAAAAAATTACTCTTTGATCCCAAGTGATGAAATCAACCTTAAAGGCTACCGATAAAAATTTTCATATCCAAGAAAAATATTACCGAATACCCTTCTTTGTACAATGAACATGTCTACATCATCTACCCAAGCATAAAAACGCTCCATTTGAGCAACATCCTTCGGACCACGTGAGTTTTTATCCTTCCAAATGATATCTTCATACGAGTAGAAAATACTTTTTTTGACAGTACCATTTGTTTTTTTCATTTCAACGATGCAAAAAGGAACAAGTTGGAGCAATGTATCTATCCCTTCTTTTGCATCAAAGATATCTTCTGCACCCAACATTTCAAAGCTACTCAAATAAGCATTCACTACCCTTTCATTTAGTGGCTTGTCAGTTTTTTGAACATTTGCGATCGTGGGAGTGACTGTAACCGTTTTCCCATCCTTAACTAATTTGAATGAAGAAGATTCACTCTTCGGATAGTTTACTGTGATCGATTCTATTTGTTCTCGTTTGTCTCTAAATATGAATTTGTCTCTATAATTTTTCATAGGCTGCTCAAATCTTGATCTCAGCCCTCCCATAAGTCCAGGTAAATGCATGACATATGCTTGTTCCTCACCTTTCATCACCATGTAAGTACCTTCTCCTTTTTGTGTATCAGACCCGATATAAAAAGTCTTAAAAGGCTCATCACTATTATTATAAAGTGATACTTCTATCGCATATTTACCTATACTTTCTTTGACTGTTGCATTAGCAGCCTTTGGTGGAACATAAAGCATTTTCATATCTAGCAATGCTTTTTCAATGTTAATGAAGACAGCATCATTGACCAAATATTTTCCATTTAGCAGCCAAGATTTTCCATTTTTACTAAACTGAATCGGTTGTAATCTTGGATGTTTTAAGACAATATTTGTAATCTCATCCATAGATTGTACTGTAAATCCGCGATCAGCTGTAACCATTCCCTTGGTATTTGCACTATTTTTTTGATACAAATAATAAGCCCCACCAGACAAAAGTAACAATGCAAGTAATAATATACCTATTCGTTTCATTCTATATTTCCTTTAAATTATCCAAATCAAAATTTAAGCTCAAATTTCGCTTGTTTGTATTCATGAAGTAAACCTTCTTCTTCTTATATAATGGTAAATAACCCCAAATATTGCCAAAAGTACAACAGGTAGACCAACATTTATAAATTGCCACTTTGTTTTCTCATCCTTTGTCTTCACGGCGTCTAAAAGACGTAATTTTATTTCCTTTGACCGGGACTCTAAAATACTTCCATCATCTAGCATGTATTCTATCATATTTATTACAAAGTCTTTATTACCTTTATAATATTTTCGCTCCCATTTATTATAGCCAATATCTTCTGTCTGACCATTGGTAGAATTCACCAGATTTTTAGCAAAATCAGAATCTGATATTACTATTTGTTTGGTTGGCTTACTTTCTTCTAAAAATTCAACGCCCATTTGTTCGAGATTGGACTGTACATCTGCTGTAAGTCTATTTTTGAAAAAAGATTCAAACTTACCTTCTAACAAAACTGCTAAAGGTTTTTGACCACCATTGAACTTAGATGGGTCTGGTGCTGTTTTTAGAATCTCAAATGTTAATCGCATAGGTTGCAATTGCGATCTTGAATACTTAGATGTGGTCAGCAATATTGTCTTTTTAATATCCGCATCCGTCTTTATGGTGTCAATAGTACTAGGAAAAAACATATTAATCCTATCTACATTTTTGACAATCGGATGAATACTCGTCGTCGCAGCTGAAATATGATAATACCAAGGAAAGAGTTTTGTCTGTGGTTTATCACCCGCCATCCCAATGACTTGTGGTATGTAACTACATTCTAAATCCATAATTAAATCTGGCATAATCCTAGCACCATATTTGAATAATAAATTATCCACACCAGAATCCGTATCTGTAGGTATATAAAATTTATTTTTGCTAATACTATCTAATGAAATATGAAACTTGTCTAAAAGCCATAAAACCTTACCTCCATTCATGACATATTGGTCAATTTTGAATTGATTCTGAATAGATATCGGAGTTTTAGGTCCAGCAACAACTAATAAATCTATCGTACTATCTAACTTCATTAATGAATCAAGATATATCCTACCTACTTTGTGAAATCGCCTAATTTCGCTCTCCAATCTGAAGGTTTGAGATTCATCCCACTCTTCATTTCCTTGCGTAAATAGGACATTTTTGGCTCTAGGCGATTGCAGTTTTTGGAATGCATTGGCAAACTTATATTCTAATAATGCGACCGACTTATTCAGAATGACATCTTCGTCATCACCAGGTTTTTGCTCTTCTAGCAGATTTATGATGTACTTTTTTGCCTTGTAAGTAACTATGGCAAATGGGAAAACTGCTTTTTGTACTAATTGTGTACCATCAGAATAACTTAGTGAAACGGGTACAATTTTTTCTTCGATCAGCATTTTTTGTCTTTGTTCGACAACTCGTGGGCTACCTTCTGAAGGATCTTCAAATTCATACACAATATTCGGATTGATATCTCTAAGTTTGTCCATTAAATCCTTGACAGACGATTGTAATCTTTTGAATCCAGATGGAAATTCACCATCCAACAATACCTTGATGGTAATATTATCATCAGGAGCTGCTATGACTGCTTTTGTACTTTCAGAAAGCGTAAATCTCTGATCGTCAGTGAGATCAATTTCTGTGTATAAAAAAGATGCAATGATATTTACTACTACAATTATAGCTATGACTAGTAAAAATTGTAAATATTTATTTGATGTTTTCATAAAAGTGTCTTATTCGTTTTAGCTTCGTCTTTCGAGTACGCTTACTGTTGCATACAAAAACACAAAAATGATCGAAATAAAATAAATGATATCACGGCTATCTACGAGTCCTTTACTTATGCTGGTGTAATGATAATTTATACCTATTTTTTGTATAAAAAGGTCAAAAGTTGTCGTAAAAACAGGCATTCTAGCGATGTAACTGAATGCCCAATGAAAAAAGAAACACAGGAAAGCACCTAAAATAAAAGCTATAATTTGATTATTTGTAAGTGTCGATGCTAACATACCGATTGCCACAAAAGCACCTGCCAAAAAAAACAATCCAATATAAGATCCAATGATAGCACCTGAATCAAGGTTCCCCACAGGTGAACCAAGCTGATAGACCGAATAATAATAAACTAAAGTGGGCAACAAGGCAAAAATAACTAGGGTGAAATTTGCAAAATACTTGCCCAAAATAATCTCAAAGGTAGTAAGTGGTTTTGTGTACAAAAACTCAATGGTACCTTTGGCTTTTTCTTCAGCAAAACTTCTCATCGTCACGGCTGGTATCAAAAATAAAAATACCAATGGCGCAATGGAGAATAGCTGATCCATCGTAGCAAAGTTATAATCCAAAACACTGGTATCTGAAAATACCCACATAAATAATCCTATGGACACCAAAAAAACGCCAATTACCAGGTACCCAATTAATGAACTAAAAAAAGCATTGATCTCTTTAAAATAAATACTAAACATCTATGGTCGATTTCGTCAATTTTCTGAAAATGTCTTCTACATTAGCTTTATCAGTCTTCATTTCTAATAATGTAAGTTGATTTGCCACTGCAAAATTAAATATTTCTGCCCTGATATCTTCATTACCTTTGATAGTAAAAATGATTTCTTCACCTTCTTTTCTTACATCAATCACATTTTTCAAACCATTAAACATAGTGGTGGAAAAATTTTTTTGCGCAAATTCTACCCTAACAGACCTATTACCCTCCATTCTATTTCTCAAAGTATCAATGGACTCGTCTGCTACTAAATTTCCGTTGTTTATGATGACTACCCTATCACATAATGCTTGTACTTCTTGCATAATGTGCGATGAAAAGATAACCGTTTTTTCTTTACCAAGTTCTTTGATAAGGCTTCTGATATCCAATAATTGGTTCATATCAAGACCAGACGTTGGTTCATCTAGAATCAAAACCTTGGGATCATGAATGATGGCTTGCGCTAGACCTACTCTCTGTCTATAACCTTTAGAAAGTGTTCCTATGATCTTGTTTTGTTCTTTGCCTAGACCCGTCATTTCAATGATATCAGTAATTCTAGCTACTTTATTTTCTATTCTGTGAATGCTTGCCACAAATTGTAAAAATTCTTTGACATACATCTCTTCATACAATGGATTATGTTCTGGCAAGTAACCAATTTGCTTTCTGACTAGCAGTGGAGATGTTTTTATATCATAACCTTCTACAGATGCAGTACCTTCGGTAGGCTCTGTGTAGCAACACAACATTTTCATGGTAGTCGTTTTGCCTGCACCATTTGGACCTAAAAAACCTAATATTTGCCCTGGATGAGCTTCAAAGGACAAATTATCTACTGCTTTTTGCGTACCGAAATGTTTGGATAAACCTTGGACAATCACTGACATGAACTGATATTTTTGTGTTTATTGATATTACAAATAATGGCTCAACCTGTTTTTATAATATCAATAGGATCATTTCACTGGCTATGGCAAGTAAAAAACTGTCATCTACTGATCGAATATTATACATTACACAGGTTAAAATTAAAACGCGTGCAAAAGTAAGGATATTGCACATATAATCGTAAGATAATCTTAAGAGATTATGTCGCTTAGAGCATTAAATGTAAATTAATTGGAGAATTGCTGAATTTGCAGATTTGCAGAATTGCAGAATTGGAGAATTGGTTGATTTGCTGAAATGATCATTTATTTAGTTATCGCTCGCCGCTTACTTTCATCATCAGGTCTTCCACATGATGCACCAATTGTGTGTAGTGAGCATCCCTTTTTGTCTCTCTTGTTCTTATAAGTGGTAGGTCTACGTGAATATGTTCGACAATTCGAGATGGTGCGTACTTCATGATATAAATGTCATCTCCGAGATAAACAGCTTCTGAAATATCATGCGTCACAAAGATCACAGTAGAATGAAACTTTTCCCAAAGCTGAAGTAAAAGTTCTTGCATTTGTATGCGAGTTTTGACATCAAGTGCACCAAATGGTTCGTCCATCAATAGAATTTCAGGATTAGATAGCATACTTCTTGCGATGGCTACTCGTTGCAACTGTCCTCCTGATAAGGTAGGATACATGGCATATTTTTTTTCGTGACCTTCTAAACCTACGAGCTTAATCATTTCCATGGCGCGTTCGTCTCTGTCTTTTTTATTGACACCTTGATACCGAAGTGCGAGTCCAACATTGTCCAAAACTGTCATCCATGGCATGGAAGAATATTGCTGGAAGACCATACTGACATGGGTCTTGTCATCTACAGGTTTTCCTTTTATCAAAACTTGGCCTTCTGATGGTTGTTGCAAGCCTGCAATGTATCTCAATACAGTGGATTTGCCCGAACCTGACATGCCAAGAATGACTACGAATTGTCCTTGCGCAGGTTTATCTTCTATGATTAGGTTAAAATCTTTGATGATCCAATTTTCTCCACCATCATATGTCTGACCGATTTGTTTTAGCTCGATGATATTATCTAGGCTTATCTTATCTTCAAATTTGAAATGCTCCATGATCAACGAGTAAATTTATGGTAAAGAGAATTTAATTGATAGGTTAATATAAGACCAAATATCACATGAATGGTCCACAATGCATCGCCAAATAAATAAGTCAATGGTCGAACATTCTCAATAAATGGAGAAAATTCATTTATCGTAAAAAGTACATAAATACCTAAAAATAACCACGTGATTAATGCTATAATGTAATCGAAAATAGCATCAAACAAAGTAACTGTTTTCAATTCGCCTTTTCCTTCGTATGTATTTTTGATTTGATACTTGTATGGAAAAAACTTTCTATCTAAATATGCAAATACCTTATCTTGAAACACTCCAAACAACATAATTATTATCAAACAGGCGACTGTGACATCAACTCTTGCAAATCTTTGACCCGCTTTGTACATTAATGAACCAATACCTCCATCATCTGCATTTGTCTCAGCCACAATGATGTATGTCCATGAAATAGCTGTCAATATCCTTATATCATCAGAAAGTCTAGAAATCACAGATGGAAAATAAACTGTCGTAATAGTCTGCCAATAACTTGCACCTAAAGTGTGTACAGTCTTGAGATACACATCATCCACTTCATCTATCCTTTGAATAACGATTGGAAGCAGGTAAATAAAAATACCAAATGCAAGAAAATTAATTTTGGCTTCCACAAAAATTCCAAACCATACAATAAATAGAGTAGTAAGAGCAGTCAATGGTAAAAACCTAATAGCATCTACCACCTTCTGAAAAGCACCGCGAAACATAGGCACCAGACCAATGGCAAAACCAATAGGAATAGCATATAATATTGCTTTAATATATCCACCTAGATTGAGTCCTATAGACCTACTAAGATTTTTGATAAGTTCATTTTCGACATACAAAGTCTTAAAAGCCGTCAATACTTTAAGTGGCTGTGGAAAAACATGTTTGGGCAAAGTGGGTTCCGCACCCATTGTCAATAGGGACCAAAGCAACAAAATAAAGCCAAGTCCAGCCGTGGTAAGCATGACTTTTTGTTTAGGCGTTAAGTCACCTCTTAATCTAAACAACCATGAAAACGACATATTATATAGATTTATGTCTGCAAATATAGATAAAGTTATGGGTTGGGTACTTTTTTGGTGGAGAAAATAATTTGGTAGAGAAATATTTGTATTGGGATAATTTGGTAAAATTTGGGCAAAGGCACAAGTTGCAAACTTGCGCTAGCAAGGATAATTTGGTAAAATTTGGGTAGATTGAATGAGATGATGTGATTAAGAAGGTAATTATTGGTGTTAAATAACATGCGATAGCAGTTATCAACTGCAACGAATAGTATTTTGCGAATTTATAATTCAATAAGACACTGCATCACTCCATAAGATCATCTCACCAAAGTGATGGAACCTGTAAACGTTCCCAATGAAAAACCAAGTATATCTTCCATTTTCACGATAAATTGATATACTCCTACGCTAGCATCTGTGCCATTAATTTTTCCATCCCACCCAATCGCCATATCGTTTGGCATACCATTTTGGCTGGAAAATACAATGGAGCCCCATCGATCAAAAATCTGGAAATTTTTAATTATAACATTCCCGTCTGAATAAGTGACAAAAAAAACATCATTGTTTCCATCTCCGTTAGGGGAAAAAATATTAGAAAATATAAATTCGGGCAATTCTTTGAACTTTAGAAAAGTCGAAAGGGATAATTTACATCCATTTTCAAATTCCAAATCTACTGTTACATTCGTATCTTCAGAGATTTTTATCTTTGGTGCCAAACATGAGTTGCAATCCAGTTTATCATTATTGTTCCAATTTATGCTGGTAACTTTGACATCAGATAGTATGCTTAACTGATATATATTGGAAGAAATGAATGTAGTGTCTAGCGTAGCCACTACATTCATTGGATCGGGAAGGTTGACATTAAAATCATAAACACAACCATTGTCACTTTCGATGACTATATCATTAGAAACACCCACATTTAAAGGTAGTCTATAAGGTAAATCACGTGTATACATACTTGGCTTGTTATTCACACCGATGTTATAACCACCAGCAAAATTTGCCTTGAAAATATCTATTCCATGATTGCAGATTTCACTATATTCTACAAAATTAACTTCAGGGTCGATTACTTTTAAAGTCAGGTAAACAATACTATCGCATCCACGTGATGATATTAAAGTAGCTTGATAATCGCCAGATTTATCATAATTTTGATTGCCTAAAGTGTAAATTTGGTTACTGCAAATGGAATCAGTCACATAATATTCTAATGGTAACACCTGAACGGTAACTTCATCTGAGATAACTCTGCATTTTTCATTTAAAATCGACAAATCATCCCCAGCTGTCAGATATCTATAATAGTATGTACCTACTGTAAAATTATCATGGGTTATACTTGTTGCGTTTTTTATTCCGTATTCAGTCCATTCCACGCCATCTCTGGATATTTGCCAGATGATACGAGGATTTGTACTTCCCTCAATCTCAGCACTTATCGTAAACGGATCATCATCAATACATAGTAAAATAGCTTTTTGGGGGTCGATTCCCACAAAAGCTGAAGGACCGCATGCTCTGAATGAAATATTGTCCAGCGCAAGATCGTTTCCAGATCCTCCCGGAGCATTGTTTCTCAAAGTCAGCCTTACTGATGAAGCATTTTCAGGCGCAATAAAAGTAAATCCATATGTAATCCATTTTCCGGTTTTGGGTATCAAACCTGTAGAAAATCTTACTTGGCCATCTATCAGGAAATCTATGACTGGATCTGTATGATTTGCTGTGTTTGATTTTATCAGATTAATAACGTCTGCACTAAACTCATACAACGTATTACTACAGATATCATTTATAGTTTTATCGTAAAAGAACCCTGGTGCAAATGATGCATTTACGACCATCATATACCCATTGGGATCTGGACTATTATCTCGAATAGAAAGCCAAGATGAATATAGATTCCAAGTACCTGTATTATTTGTTATGGAATAAAAACCATCATTCGGCAAATTTGTAGTATAGGTATATCCGGGTGCAATATTTGGATTTGTCAATAATACAGGATTTGAACCACTACCGAAATCACCGTCTTTAAAAATATTTATACCTTTATTACCTACACATATTTGACCTTGAATATCAGTACAAAATGTTTGTACGAACACAAATAACCAAACAATTTTAGTTAAGCTATTTTTCTGCAAATGAATCATAAATTTAAGTAAGGTGACATAATTTGACAAAAGTATTGGATTTAATTATAATCGAGCCTAAAACTACTACAAACTAAAGATTAAATCGTTTAATATACTTAAAAAGCAGTCATTTTTTTTTTAAAATATGCTGTTGGATTAAGTTTGTAACTTTTACCTATAATAATCTGCAGCCATTAACACGACGTGAAGCCTTAATGGGTAGTCATGAAGCTTTAATGAGAAGTAATAAAGCCTTAATGAGATGTCGCAAAGCCTTAATGAGAAGCCCCAAAGCCTTAATGAGTAGTCATAAAGCCTTAATGAGTAGTCGCGAAG
>JBGSOH010000016.1:0-2330 GCA_041739205.1 Saprospiraceae bacterium | reverse complement strand
GTGGTCTTCCACAGATCCAACAGGAACAGCGCGAACACTAGGTGTAGGGAGTGCATTTGGTGCGATGGGAGGCGATTTTTCTGTCATAAACATTAATCCAGCAGGTATCGCAGATTTTAGAATATCTGAATTCACATTTACACCATCATTGAGAGGATATAAAACAGATTCTTGGTTTATAAGTGATCCGAACAACAATCAACTCTATAAGGGTAATAGCTTAGGGCTAGATAATATTGGATTTGTTTTCGCTTCAAACCCTGGTAGTAAATGGACGAGTTCAAATTTTGCAATTGGCTATTCAAGAATTAGTGATTTAAAACGAAATGTTTTTATTAAAGGACAAACACCTGGTTCGATAACAACAAGATTTAAGCAATTAGCAAATAATAATAGCGTAGAAGAAATCACTGACATAAACGGATCGTTAATATATGATGCTGGTTTGGCATGGTATACATATGCTATTAATGAATACTTTGAAAATGATTCAATTAAGTATGAAACAGATTTTTATGATTCTCTAAATATTCTTGTTGACAAATCTCAAGATATAAATATGTCGGGAGGAGTTAATGAACTAGCATTAAGCTGGGCTGGAGAATATAATAACCAATTTAACGTAGGTATTTCTGTTGGAATTCCATTTGCATCATATGAAGAGGTGAAAACCTATAAAGAAGAAGATAGAGATAATAGAATAAATTTATTTGAACAATTGGAATATTCTGAAATTCTAAGTATATCTGGTGTGGGAATAAACTTTAAGACTGGTTTTACCTACAAAATTACCCCGCAAATAAGAATAGGAGGTGCTTTTCACTCTCCAACTTGGTACAGATTTACCGATAATTTTAGCACATCGTTAACCTATGAGAATACCACAATCGTTTCTACTACTGAAATGAGTCCTGAAAATACTTTTGAATATAAAATATCAACTCCGTGGAGAACAGTTGGTAGTATAGGTACAACCTATAGATTGGGGGATGTTAGGGGTTTTGTTAACGCAGATTTAGAATACCTAAATTATTCGAATGCAAGCTACAATGGAACGGCGTTTAGCTCCAATCCAGAAGAAAGAGACTATACAAATGAGGTAAATAAAGAGATTCAAAAAAGTTTAGGCTCTGCAACAAATTTAAGAATTGGAACTGAATTTGGTTATAAGAGCTTACGACTAAGGGCAGGCTACAGTTTTGAACAAGCGGCGTTCAGTGATGAACAAAATAAAAACAATAAAACATCGTTTGGAATTGGATTTCGAGATGATAAGTTTTTCATTGATTTAGGAATTAGGATATCTCAATATGCGGAAGGGTATAATCCATATGTCGTTATTGGCAAAAACCTTGACCCATTATCGAACATAAATACAACTAGAACAAGAGGTGCACTAACCTTAGGTTTTAAATTTTAGAATCTAACCCATTATTTAGAATGTCATAAGAAAAATGTGATCCTATCAAATGACAGGATCACATTTTTCTTTAAACCATGTCTTGATTTCACCTGAAAGAAGTGGTGAAACATTTTCCCACACTTTTTGATGATAATCATTGATCCAAGTTTTTTCTTCTACGGTCAAACGACTATGATCTAATAACGTTTTGTCAAACGGGTAAAGCGTAAGGGTTTCGAAAGAAAGAAAGCCAGAATCTTTGAATTTATTAACGACGATGAGATTTTCTATACGCATGCCGTATTGACCTTCTAGGTAGTAACCTGGTTCGTTGCTACTCAGCATTCCTTCTACGTGAACAGTCCTTCCTCTTTCAGAATGTGCAGGTGCAAAACCTTGTGGTGGTTCGTGTACATTTAAGAAAAATCCTACACCATGTCCAGTTCCGTGACCATAATTTAGACCTTCCGACCACAGAAATTGTCGAGCAAGCGTATCAAGTTGTACGCCGGTAGTACCTGCAGGAAAAACAGCTCTTGAAAGTGCAATCATACCTTTTAAAATTAAGGTGTAATGCTTTTTTTGTTCAGAAGTGGGTTCGCTAAGGGCAAGTGTCCTAGTAATATCAGTTGTTCCATCACTATATTGACCACCACTATCTACTAGCAAGATACCTTCAACATTAATTTTTTTGCAAGTATCTAGTTCTGGATGATAATGAATAATGGCGCCATTACCTTTATACCCTATAATGGCTCCAAAACTTTCGCCATGGTAGTATTCTTGGTTTGATCTATTTTCAGCAAGTTTGAGTGCAACTGCACATTCATCTATATTTGATTGTTCAGATAAGCTGTTTTCTAACCAATAAAAAGTATTTGCAATAGCCGCTCCATCTTTTTTCATTGCATTACGAATGTGGGCGATT
>JBGSOH010000716.1:0-7396 GCA_041739205.1 Saprospiraceae bacterium | reverse complement strand
GTTCGCTCTTTTAAGCAATTTGTGCTTTAACTGCAATCATTCCTGTTTTCGACCATTAAGCTGAGAGCAGCGAAGACTGTTGAGCGAAAACCTAATCGTTTTCATATAGAAAGTATAATTTTGCCCTTATATCAATACTTTCATGTCTCTTTTCAATCCAACTTTATAACTCGACATTTAAAACTTTGAAAGTCTCCAATGGTCTTATATAAATGATGATCACAACAATAATAAATTTATAATTTTAAAAAATCGACATCTCCTGTAGCGTTTTTGATTACTTTTGGATTATGTATGTATAGCAATACAAATATGGTTATGAAGTATATAAAAATAAATTGGTTAGCTGTGCTTGGGATTCTCTTGATATCATCTTGCCATACAAATGAAGAAGAAATCATTCGTACCGAATATAATGATTCACCGAGAGTGACCATCTCTACGACGCAGACAGCTCGAGTGATAAACGAAAATGGAGAAGCCTTAATAAATTTTGATGCGACATACAATCAACAACAACAGAATGATTTGACACAATCGTTTGTCGTTTTTGATGGCAAACTAGTAAATAAATATGGAGAGAAACTGACCATTAATCCTACATCAGGTGCCACATCAACATACAGCATCTCAGGTGTAGGGAATGATATCAATTATTCCGTTTTAACGGTATTCGAAAATCGAAATAAAGTTGAGTTTGCACACGATACAAAAATGAACATAGCTATCAATGAAAAAACAACTTTAACCACGCAACCAAATACATATACCCTCAATGGAAACAGCTACAACTCCAAGGTCAATCTCACGGACTTCAGTCCTGATTTAAATAATGATGTCCACATCACTGCAATACCCGCAAATCGTGTGGGAAAAGATATTAATGGAGAGCAAAAATACTTAGAGATGTATGATGTTTTCTTTTTAGATGTAACATCTGAAAATGATCAACCACTAGAAACAAAACTAGGGATAACATCTGAATATCTGCAAGAAAATGGCATAAAAATCTGGTTTTTCGATTATGATAAAGCAATCTGGCTTCCAGTGAAAACAGAAGATAATAACCAATCGTTTACATATCAAAAATCTGGCTATTACTGTGTTGCAAAAAGTAAACTAGGTATTTATGTGAGTGGCCAATTGGCATTAGAAAATACTCCTATTTCAAATATCAGAATCAACTTACACGATGGACAAAGTCGTCAAAGTGTTTTCACATCAGCACAAGGTAAATGGTTTGCCTTTTTACCTGCAGACGCTGATATTAGTGCAGAAGTAAAGGCTGCATGTGGGCCGATCGAAACCTTCAATATTAAAACACAAAACGCGCCTATTGAAAATTTAAACACATCATTGGACAATAGTAGCCAACTTTTTACTAGAATCGTAGGTCAGGTCAAAGATTGTAACGGCGACCTAAACATGGACTATATTCTAAAAAATCACACGGACCAAACCACTTTCTATTTTGCCAAAGGATCTTCCACAGATATACTTTTGCCGGTGTGTGAAAGTGGTGAAGTGTCTCTAAGCACATCGACAATCGATGGAAATGAAGAAGGAAACAAGGTCACGTGGCGTGTAGAAGATGTCATTCAGACAGGTACTTGGTTTGCTTGTGATAGAGCAAAAAATCCATACTTCAATTTGATCATCGATGCTACCAATAAAATGTATTGGCAGACCAAAACGCAAAAAAATAGTGACGGTAGATGGTCTATAGACTTACTTGATGAACAGTCCAATGTCGTACTGACCATTTTTGTCCCTGATGATGGCGTAGGTAAAAAAGCAGACAACCGACTCAATATCCTGCTCCGCGAAAAATCGTTTGAAGGTCAGGGATATGAAATATTTTGTCCTACATCGACACAAGGTTGTGGATTTGAACATTTTGAAATAACACATTTCGACTTCAAAAATGACGATTTAATACGTGGATATTTCAAAGGTCGGTTTTGGGTAAAAACATCGTCACCACTGACAGCGGGATACAAAAATGTGGAAGGAGAATTTCAGATAAAAAAGGAGTTTTAGAAGCGCAAAGTGCGATGAAATGACAGAAACGGAAATCATACAAAAATGCAAAGCATACGACAAGACAGCTTTTAAGGAGCTAGTTCGAGTCTATTCTCCTGCGTTGATGTCTGTTTGTGTGCGATACATGGGCGATCGACATTTTGCAGAGGACATGCTTCAGGAAAGTTATATCAGAATCTTTAACAACATTTTACAATACGAAGCCAAAGGTTCATTTAAGTCTTGGCTTTTCAGAATAGCTGCTACAACGTGCCTAAAAGAGTTGCGCAAAAAGCAGGTAATCGTAGATTCAGAAATCACTGATTATGATTTCTCCGATAGCAACGAAACCTTCACACTTGATGACGAATCAGGTATATTGAAAATCATAGAAGAATTGCCTTTGCCTTACAGATTGGTATTTAATCTTTATGTGATAGAAGGATATTCGCATCAAGAAATAGCAGCTATGATGGACATCGGCGAAAGCACTTCAAGAACCCAACTCACGAGGGCAAAAAAGATGGTGAGAGATTTATTATTAAAGTATAAAGTACAAATGACCCATTGATATGGAACAAGATAAATATATCAGACAAATAGCCGAGCAGCACGAAACGCCAGTTGACTTTGAGCAATTGTGGGGTAACCTAGAACCACATGTGCCACAAAAGAAACGCAGAAGACCAGTATTTATATGGTTTTGGACCATAGGTATTGCTTTGGTAAGTCTTGGTTTATGGTTTATGTTTGATAACCAAAAAACAAATCCTATGGCATCAAATACTCAACCAAATGAAGTTGTTTCCAATAATTCATTACCAAAAAGCAGCAACAATGTACCAGAATTTACCAATCTAATAAATGAAGTTTCACAAACAATAAATCAAAACAAAAGTCAAACTCTGAACAGTCAAAACAATGTTATTGAAGCCGAAAATAAAATTAAAAATGAAGCTCCTATTCGTATTAACCAAACTAAAAAATTAAACACTCAAAGTAATAATATTCTATCTGAAAATACCATTTCACCAAACACGCAAAAATCGGATATTGCATTTGAAACAAAAAATGTAGAGACTGAAAATAATAACAAGACAGCTTTTATCACGCCAATTGCTTCACAAGTACATCCCAACATCACAAATGATATACTGATTGTAGAAGATGAAAATCGTGCAAATGAAGTTGTCCATTTCTTACCAATAATTAGTACACAAATCTTTAGAGAAAATAGATTCCAATCAGAAAATATTAAAGTAGCGAGTAAGAAAAACTATAATATACGCTTACAAGTCGGAGCAGGATTTTTCACGCTCCAACACAAAACTCAAAATAATGCCTCTGTCGAAAATTCACAATTTCTGCATGCCGAGCAGCCATTAGAATATCTCACAGCGGGCGCATCGACAGACATAAAATTAAGTCATAGATGGTACTTACAGTCAGGATTGAGATACAGTAGATACACCACACGATTGACGAATGAATACAATGACTATACATCAAGCACAAAACAAGGTGTCACCGAAATCATCATTGACGAATCAGGTTTTGCTAGTAATGTACAAGGTTCTGTTAATGGAACTACGACAACCAATACCAAATCCAAATGGCACTCATATTATCATAGTGTTGACGTACCTATCACAATTAGATATCTTTTGGCCAATACCCACAAACATAAAATTTTTATCGATGGTGGCGCTATCTTTCAAGTGTGGGCAGGATCTGAAGGTGGGTTTTTATCATCAAATGGTCAACTTCAGAAGTATGATTTTGCGAATAATCCATATAGGCCCGATAGATTCGGATACAGTGGTGGGATCGCTTGGGAATGGAACCTAACCCGACGTGGCACATTGGCCACAGGACTGTCATACGACTGGAGATCTATGGAGCGATCTGAAGGTGGTTTGAACATAAAAACATCCATTTCATCTTATAGATTTAATCTCGGATACCGAATAAATTTTTAAAACAAACATAAAGAAATCATCCAATTGCGCAAAAGATGTTACCCTTTTCATTTACATTAATTCATTCATGCTTGTGAAAAAGCATACAAACGACAAATTATCATGTAGTAGACATAAAAAATAAGCACGGTTTATTCTAGACAAACCACAATGATTATTTTTTACTCGTCGCACCGAGTTCCATTTTATCATTAAAAAACAAATAAAAATATTCACATGAAACATTTTCTTACTTATCTCGTATTAATTTTAAGTCTTTGGTGTTCACATAATTTACATAGTCAGACACCGATTACTTGTATTACTGATCTTACTTTTGTGGTACAACCTGATGATTCATTAGTGCTGTATCCAGAAGATTTCATTGAAGGAATTGTAGCAAATTATGACTACTATATCATAGATATAAAGGATGCAAATGAGACCTTAGTACCAAATAATACATTGTTATTAGGATTATATGAAGGTCCATTTACTGCCACTGTTACAGATCTATTAACTCAGAATTCCTGCTGGACAACATTTGATATTATCGCTGCTCAACAAAATGATGTTAACGCCAAATGTAAGTCAAGTCTTGACAAATTAGTTGGATTTAGTGGAGATGTTACCATTGACCCTTTACAGCTAGACAACGGGTCTGAAAATTATTTATCACTATTTCTAAAAAGAAATGCGTTTAATTGTGGTCAAAGTTCTTATCGGGCAAGGTTATATGCTCAAGATGCCAATAATTTGGTAAGTGTTTGTGATTGTATATTAAACATTGTGGATGAAGTCGGCCCAATTTCGGTTGTTGAATCAGAAGTAAATATGGAAATGACCAACGGACAATTTATAGATCTTACACCAGAAATGTTTGACAATGGCTCTACTGATAATTGTCAAATCGCTAGTTATGAGATTAACCCTAAACGGATTACGTGCACAAGTCCCAATCCTTCGGTTATTACCTTTGAAGTCACTGATGTATCAGGTAATAAAAATACGGCATGGTCAAACTTTTCGTACACTTTACCATCTGTGCAAACAAGTTTGATTTGCCAAGAAGAACTAACTATATATGTGAATCCGTTTCAACCACAACCCATCACTTCGCCTTTGGTATTGATTGGTTATTACGGATGTACACCTGATTTTGATCTAACACTTTCTTACAATGGAATCAATCAAAATATTCCACAGGTAAGTTGGGAAGATGCTGGAAAAACATTTTTATGCACAGTAACAGATAATGAAACTGGCAATACATGTGAGACGGATATTATTGTGGCAAAAATAATTGAATGTGATACAACATTCGTAGTATGTGACACCAAATGTCCAGATGGAAATCCTGATGATTGCGAGTCAGGATACACTAATAGTGATAATATCGATTGGCCATGTGGATTTGATATTTACGTATGTGAAGGAGCTAGTGCTGATCGGTTATCACCAGAAGAATTAGAGACCATCCATGGCGTCCCATCTCAAAATGTAAGACCACAAATTATTAATTTTGATTGTCCGGTGATTTATATGGCATATTCAGATGTGGTCATTGGATTAGTATCTCCAACATCACAAAGCAGAAAAATAGTCAGAACGTGGACAGTATTAGATTGGTTAGATGCACAGACTTTTCAGTACACACAAATTTTTAATGTTTTTGCAGAAGGAATTGTAATTTGTGACACCTTACCATGGAATACACCTTTTGGCGATTGCACTTCTGGTCATACTGATACCGATGCCATAGAATGGCCTGCTGATATTACTGTCAGTGACGCGCTCATTTCTCTAAGCGCATTAAGAAGTAATCCAAATGTACACCCTAATGATGTCGAGCCGAGACTTATAGAATATTGCTCTTCAGCATACGAAATAACTTTTTATGATATAGCCACTACCATAGATGATGACACAAAGATGATAGAACGTAGATGGGCCGCCTCTAATTGGGTAACGTCAACAAGTAGTTTCTACGTTCAACAAATACTGCACACAGGAAATCAAGTTTGTGTTTATACCCAACGTGGAGAGCCATTGTCTGATGTTGTTTTAGGACAGACAAATACTGGAGAATCAGGCTGTGTAACAGTTCCACTCAGTATTAATGGGGCAAGCTACGAAATTGAGCCTGATAAAACAGGAAATGCTATAGATGGTGTAGATTTTATGGATTGGGTAACAATACAAGAAGCTATATTAGGTGGCACCAAATTGAACTTTTACCAACAGATAGCTGCTGATATCAATCGAGATGGAAAAATAACAGCGAGTGATCTAACCGAATTAAGAAAAATGCTTGATGGCTTAATCACAACATGGCAAGACAATCGAGTATGGAACTTTATTGATAAGCAAAGACTAGATGATCTTGGCGAATACATAAGAGTCATTAACACAGAAAATCTGTTGTATTCAAACGAGTTTATTGGAGTAAAAACTGGCGATGTTAATGATAGTTACGGAAATAATCCTTCATATACGGTTATCAAAGTAGATGATATAGCCACAAATTCAGGTGAAAATTATGAAGTATCATTTAATAGCGATAGGTTTCAAAATTTAGTCGCCTTAAATCTTGAGTTTGATATCAAAGATAGAGGAATAACTATAAATGAAGTCACATCTGCTTTATTACCAAATTTTGATCAGAACCAGCATGTAACAATTACGGATGATAAGATAGTTATTAAGTGGGTTATAAATCTTGTAACCACACCTCAAGGTGTGTCATTGAGAAATTCAGATCCTTTATTTAAATTTTCTTTTAAAGCCAATAAAAATTCTGTCCTAAGCAGTATCTTAGGGTTGAACCCCGAAGTACACAATGCCATCAAACAAAGTGGTTCTACTGATGCTGCAACAGTAAACCTATATTGGGATTCAAAAATTATAAACGGAATAGCCGAAAATCCACTTTCACATCTAAAAGTACAACCAAATCCATTCTATGACTATATCCAAATAGCAGGTCTTACAACTGATGCCAATTACGAAGTATCTGATGCTTCTGGTAGAACATTAATATCTGGTATGGTAAACGCAGATGGTATGGTAGATCTACATGCACTTAATAATGGATTTTATATCCTAAAAATTTCACAAAATGACAGGGTAAATGTTACCCATAAAATCATTAAACTGAAATAAAATAAAGTAAACCCCATTCACGCACCTATAAAACCCTCAGGAAGTAATTTCTGAGGGTTTTTTCTTTTTTGAATCAAAGCTTTTACAAGTATTTCATCCTTTTTATTTTCTACCATAAATATTTTCCTTTTCTTGCACTTTCATTTTTAAAATCAGTCCAATGTTGTCCATTTATTCTGATGACTATTTTATGGGTCAAGCACTCCGTGAAGCCGAAAAAGCAAGAGATGCCGGTGAGATACCTGTAGGAGCCG
>JBGSOH010000692.1:0-8464 GCA_041739205.1 Saprospiraceae bacterium | reverse complement strand
CTTTGGTGCCATCATCACCATACTCATCTACAAACGGTATTATGCCTTGGGTGGTGATCTGTGGTATGATCTTGTTTTTTGCTATCATTAACAGCATTTTATGTTTGGTGGCGAAAGATGGCAATACTTATTGGTTACATTCTATCATAAGTTTTGTCATTCTGCTCGTGGTAGGTGGTTTGATGGCTTGGGCGATAAGTGGAGTTTCTATCAATAATGCAGGTTCCGTCAGATGGATTTATGTCGTTTTTACATTTGGCTATTTAGTATTTTTGTCAATTGTAAATTTTATGAAGTTTTTAGTAAAATTGGCCCAAAGGCAAGATAAAAGAATGCGTGGAGAAAATTGAAGATTTAATTAAAGAGAATATTAAAAAAAGAAAGTCATGAAATTTGGAGTGTATTTTATAGCGTTATTGAGTTTTTTTATAGCTTGCAAGACTAAGAATTCTAATAATTTGAAGACTTCCGATATTGAAGTCACTTCGACGGATATATCTAAATCTTACCTATTAAATAAATTGGGAGACACCATTCCTAAAATTGTAAAATCCAACGAAGCTTGGAAGCAATTACTTACGCCGTTAGAGTATAATGTACTTAGAGAAAAGGGTACGGAAAGAGCATTTACGGGAGATCTTCTAGAAAATAAAACGGAAGGATTATATACTTGCCGTGGATGTGGATTGCCATTATTTGAAAGTAAGCATAAATTTGATAGTGGGACAGGTTGGCCAAGTTTTTTTAATGTTATGGACAAAAATCTGATTTTAGAAGATACCGATTACGATCTTGGATATCCACGGACTGAATTAACTTGTGGTAAATGTGGTGGTCATCTAGGACATGTATTTTCTGATGGACCTAAACCTACAGGTCTGAGATATTGTATAAATTCAGTTTCTTTAGATTTTGTGAAAACTGAATATTAGATTTATTCTTGCATATCATCTACTTATTAATCATTGAGTCTTTTGCTTATATACACTTCCCCATCATTAGATCACAGGCCAATAAATCACTTAAATGACACCCTTTCAGGGTTAAAACGACGTTCGTCCTATCATCTCTATAATCCTATCATACATTCTAGATTCCATAAAGACTAATTAAATCATTAAATCAATCAATTATTCTTTAATTCACCCATTCACCCATTATCTCTTTTTCCCCTTTTTACTTTTATTATAGTCCATAAAGATAAATTCTCCCAAACCATCTAAAGAAGAGTAGAAGGCTTTCCCATTATTCGTTTGCGTAAATTGATCTACAAAATTCACTAGATATGGATCTCTGGCGATCATGAAAGTTGTGACTGGTATATTGATTTTTCTACAACTAGCAGCTAGAGCGAGTGTCCTATTCAGGATTTTCCTATCTAGACCGAAACTATTTTTATAATATTGTTTACCTTTTTTTATGCAGGTCGGCTTACCATCTGTGATCATCATAATTTGTTTGTTTGGATTCTTACGTTTTCTCAGAAGATCCATGGCCAGTTCCAAACCTGCTACTGTATTCGTATGATAAGGGCCAACTTGAAGATAAGGTAAATCTTTAATCTCTACACTCCAAGCATCATCACCGAATACTATAATGTCTAATGTATCTTTAGGATATCTTGTAATAATCAATTCTGCAAGCGCCATAGCCACTTTTTTAGCAGGCGTGATACGGTCTTCCCCATACAATATCATGGAGTGAGATATATCAATCATCAAGACAGTACTAGTCTGACTTTTAAAAAACGTCTCGTGAATCTGCAAATCTTGTTCAGTCAACTTAAAGTCATCTAATCCGTGATTTATTTGAGCATTTTTGAGTGTTTCTGATATGGCTATACTGTCGAGTCTATCACCAAACTCAAAAGGACGAAGTTCTGATGTAAATTCATCTCCTTGACCAGTTATTTTTGTGGTATGGTTGCCTGTTTTTGATTTTTTTAATTGGTCAAAGATATCATCTAAAGCCTGTCTTCTAAGGGCAATCTCCATTTTAGTCGTAGGATTAAAACCTAGTTTGCCATCATTCCCCTTATTATTGGCTATTAAACCCTTAGCTATCAAGTCTTCAATAAAATCTGCAATACCATAGTTTTTGTCAGTAAGGTTATAATGCTTATCCAATTCTGTCAGCCATGACAAAGCTTCCCTTACGTCACCAGATGTGTGTACTAGTAAGTCCTTAAATATTTTCAATAACTTCTCAAATGGATCGACATCATCGCCATCTGATTCATAATTTTTAAACTTCCATCCGATCATTACTATCAATTTTAGTATTGAAAAAAATCAATGTTTTGGGCAAATATTGTAGACAAAACTATCTTGTCTGAATTTACATATCGCCACTTTTATCCAATATTCCCCATGTGGAGTCTGCTTTGAGTTCTATGGTTGCCAAGTATGTATATGGTTTACTTTTGCCCCATTCATCGGGGGCAATCATAGATATCAACCAACTTTCATCTGTTTTTGCATACAGAAAGTATGTATTGCCTATGATAGGTTTGAACCCACAATCAGCTTGATATATTTTTTCAGACAACGCTATTCGGTCATGAATATTTTGAGCTTGACGAATCAATGTTTCTACTTGCTCTTTTATCTGCAATAGTTGGCTGTCCGTCTGTTGATACATAGCTTTCATGGCCACCCCCTTTACTTTTCCTTTGTCTAAGGGCTTTATAATAGCACTACCTACATGATGTGCATATGGAAGCAAATGTGGCGTTTCTGTTATTTTATCTACGCTGATTGGATTTGTTTTACTTTCTATCGGGTCCATGAAGTATAATAAGTTCATTTAGTTATAATACAATTCAATGGTTAAAATGTTGCCAAAATATTTTTTTGTTGGTGTAGCTTCTTTTGTCTTTGATACATAAAAAAGGTGATCAATTTGCGGAATTGATCACCTTTTTTAGATATTATTACTTTAATTATCAGCTTAGAACATGATAAATTTAGATCTAGCACCACACTGTGCTTTTGCAAAATATCCAATTCCCCAGTTAAGTTCAAAAACCAAACCTGCAAAAGCAACATTTGATTTTTTGTATCCGTCTGCATAAACTGATGGATCACGTAGTGGTGCACTAACAGCTGTTGCTGCACCTTCAGGTCCAACAAAGTCAGTGAAAGAATATTCAAGTCTTAAACCTAGAATTCCACTGAATGCACCATCATTTCCCATGATATTAGCTCCAAATCCTATAACTCCAGCAATATTGTTTTTATTATAATTCGTTGTACGATCAGTAACATCACCTGTTGGATTAACGATACCTCCTTTTATTAAATTATCTTCTACTTTACTAACAAATGAAATTTTAGGTCCAATCTCGAAATAACCTAGATTTTTTGCATTTCTGAAAAGGGCGTACACATCCCAAGCTTGCCAGTTTACAGTAGGAACTGTTGTAGAACCTGTTTTTTCAAATTCTTGTTTTGCTGTACTTCTCATGACATCGATCGCTAAACCGCTGTATCCAAAATTGATACCTAGCTTACCACCGTAAGAATATCCAGTAGAAATATTGTAATCATATGCATCTGAATTAGCTATGGCTGCATTGTAAAGGCCTGCAGCACCGTATTGTACTTTTGCACCCATATCAAACCATACTATCTTTTTTTGCCCGTAAAGTTGTAACGATACTAGAATAACCGCTATTGTAAAAAACTGCTTCATGTTTGAAATTTATAAAGTATAGAAATTAATAACAGGTCAAAGATATAAAAATATTGTATGTGAAAATAAAATGAAGTGAAATTATAGTTAAATATTAAATTTTATCGATGAATCTACTTCTTTAGATAAGACCTATTTACCAAATAAACGCCCAAAATCGTGATACCGCAACCTATTAAAACTAATGATGAAATCTTCTCACCTAAAATAAAGTACCCAGCCACTAAGGCTACCAAAGGATTTATATAGGCATAAACAGATGCTTGTTGTGCAGGTAAATGTTGTAAGGCGTACAAAAAACACATAAAACCAATAATAGAGCCAAAAATTACCAGAAATAAAATGGATAACCAAGTCATAATCGATATGTCAGAAATAGCTACAAATTTCGGGTCGAAAAATGAAATTCCTGATAAAACACTGCCTGATAAAAACATTTGAAATCCTAATCCAAAATATGGGTTAAATGATCTAGCGTGTTTTTTAGTATAAAGTGTTCCCATTGCCCACGACATCGTAGCAATTAATGACAGCACGATACCAAATCTAAAATTGGGTTCTAAAAAATCTGCCAAATGATCATAAAAAATAGTACAAACTCCTAAGAAACCTATGATGACTCCTCCAACTGCCATCTTTGGTGGACTTTGTTTTGAAATAAATAGTCCAATCAAAACTAGCCACAAAGGGAATATAGCTCCAATAATTGCAGCCAAACCTGCAGGAATAAATTTTACGCCCCAAGTACTAAGTCCATTACTAAGAATAAAATTCAGAAATGACAATATTAAGAGAGGGATTAAATCTTTTTTTTCAGGAAGGTCGTATTTTTTTATTTTAAAGTAAATGAGAAAGAGCGATCCGCCAATCAATTGTCTTATTCCAGCCATTTCTAATGCAGGTATCTCGAGAACTGCTTTCTTAGAAATAATCCATGTTGTTCCCCAAATGATACTAACGATGCCTACACAAAATAATGCCATAAACCTTGGTCCTTTGGCCTTGAGTTTGGAAGGAGACAATATCAGCAATCCATTTAATGCGTCTGAGTAGAGCATCTTTTTGACCTTAACAAAACGGTTCACTTCAGAAAATTTCTGCAATATTACGATAATGAATGATATTGTAGAAAGAAAATAATTTAGGTCGTGTCTCATTTTATTAAAGAGACTAATTTAAAATTCATATTGTCACCTTTAGGGTTGGGGTATAACAGAAGGAATTTTAAACTAAGAGTATGTTTAAATTTTTATTGCCTTATAATCTATTGATTAGCAACTAAGAAGTTTTTTAAACATACTCTCTGCATAATTTTGGCATACACCCATAATTTGTAGCCTGTTATGAAAAAAAGGAGTTACATTTGTTATTAAATTAACACTTTATCTTTGCATGTCCCCAGAAAGTGAGATCATTCTTGACGTTAAAAAATTGAATGTTGGTATTCGTTCGGAAAAGAATCGAAAACTATTGTTAAATGATGTGTCTTTTTCTGTTCGAAAAGACTCCATTCTTGGTATTACTGGTGAATCAGGAAGTGGTAAGTCTATGACTGCAAAGAGTATTATGGCGCTTTTAGATGAAAAAAATGGTTTTATGGTTGATGGTCAATTGTTGTATAAAGCAAAAGACTTAAATCACTCTAATGATCAGGAACTAAATAGCATCAGAGGAAAAGAGATATCCATAATATTTCAGCAGCCGGAATCTATTTTTAATCCCATCATGCGTTGTGGAAAACAAATCTTTGAAGCCATCCAAATACATCAAAGGTTATCAAATGTCGATATAAAAAATAGAGTGAAAGCACTTTTATATTCTGTAGGGCTCGAAGACGTGAACAGAATTTATGATTCGTATCCACATCAGCTGAGTGGGGGACAGTTGCAGCGAGTAGCAATCGCCATGGCAATATGCAATGATCCTTGTATTATTATTGCTGATGAAGCCACTTCATCTTTGGATGAAAATCTCAAAAAAGGCATTATTGAGTTATTACTTGATATTAAGCATAGAACCCATTGTGCGATTATTTTTATAACGCATGATTTGAAATTGTTGACAGAAATATCTGACTATATATTGCTAATAAAAGATGGGAAGGTAGTAGATTATTACATGGTGAACGATGCCAATGCAATAGTGTCTGATTACACAAAAAGTTATATAAAAAATAGCATTGACAGCTCGGAATATAGAAAATATGAAGATCAAGATAGGGAGATAGCATTAGAATTTTCTCACGTTTATAAATCTTACGAACGACATAGGTTTTACCCTTTTTTCAAAAAATCAAATATAGCATTGTTAGACGTTTCGTTTAAATTGCCTAAAGGAATGCTACTAGGAGTATTTGGTGAATCTGGAAGTGGTAAATCTACTTTGGCCAAAATACTGGTTGGATTAGAAAGAGCTAATTCAGGAAATATTTTATTAAGAGATGTGCATATTGGAGCAAATTACTTAGAGAACAGAAAAAGTATGGCAAGAAACATCCAAATGGTCTTTCAAGATGCGGCTTCAAGTCTAAATCCTAAACATAACATACGGTATATTCTGAATGAGGTACTTAATACCTTTTATAATTGGTCAGAGGAAGAAAAAGGAAAAAGAATATCTGAATTATTTGAAAAAATGACTTTGAGTATTGATCTTTTGGATCGATATCCTGAAGAATTATCTGGAGGTCAAAAACAAAGAATCTGTCTAGCAAGAGTCTTACTCATCAAGCCGTCCATTATTATTTTTGATGAGTCACTCTCTGCGTTAGATGTGGTCAATCAAAAAAAGATGATGGACCTTATTTTAGATTTACATAAATCGTTTGGTTTTTCTGCTATATTTATTTCACATGATTCACTATTAATCAAGTATTTGTGTTCTCATGCGTTAAGAATGGAAAAAGGGAAAATTATCCAGATTGGAAGGGTAGAAGACGTTTTGTCACTTACAAACTAAGAGATAATTAAACTAGGTATTAATTTTCTTTTAGCCAAGTATATTCACCACCATTCACAAAATGGAAAATAGCAAAAATAACTATAGGCACCACCATTAAACCTATCATCAATCTAAAGTAGGCACCCGAAATACCTGATTTTTCTATCCTTTCTGCGATCAATGAAATAATTGTAATGGCAAAAAATATAGGCACTGCAATAAACGTCATCAAAGTAGCCAAATACTCATTGCTCATCCAAAATATAATAAATATGATGGCTTCTACAGCTAAAATCTCTTTGGTGTAACGCATTTTTAATCTTTATAAATCTTTACTTCTCTTTGTCCATCTTTAGCAAAACCACGATACATACCTGATGAATTAAATTGCATTTCGATATTACCGTCTTTGTCGATCGCAATGAGACCACCTTCACCACCTTTTTCTACCAGTTTTTCATGCACTATATATTGGCACGCTTCCTTCAGACTCACACCTTTATATTCCATCATTGCAGCAATATCTCTAGCCACGGTATATCTAATAAAATATTCACCATGGCCAGTACATGATACACCACAAGTATTATTGTCCGCATAGGTACCTGCACCGATGATGGGTGCGTCACCGAGTCTATTAAATCTCTTATTGGTCATACCACCAGTTGAAGTACCTGCAACGATATTACCAGATTTATCTAGTGCTACACATCCGACCGTGCCATGTTTTTTATTTCCTTTTTCATCTTCGGAGAGTTCTGTTTTTTGTTCATCTTCTTTCAGAATTTTTTGAAGGCTATTCCATCTTTTTTCTGTATGAAAATAAGATGGGTCCACTATTTCGAGACCACAATTAGCTGCAAATGTTTCTGCACCACGTCCTATCATCATGACATGTTCAGACTTTTCCATCACTGCTCTAGCTGCTGAGATAGGATTTTTAACAGTCATAATGCTTCCTACGGCACCAGCCATTTGGCTATCACCTGTCATTATGGATGCATCGAGTTCATTCTTTCCTTCATTCGTAAATACGGCGCCTTTACCTGCATTAAAAAGAGGACTATCTTCCATGTATTTTATGGTAGCTTCTACTGCGTCTAGGCTTTTTCCACCATTTTTAAGTATTGTTTCGCCAATATTCAATGCTTCATTCAACGCATCGAGATACAGTTTTTCTGTTGCGGCATCCATATCTTTTTTCTCAATTGTTCCAGCACCACCATGAATGACAATGGCATATGTAGGTTTTAGGGTAGATGCTGTTTCTGTTGTCTTTTGTTGACAAGATAAAAATGAAAGAAGAATAGATATAATATAGATATGTCTCATTTACAATTTATTTAGAATGTTAAATCCAGTATTTTTGAAATCTGAAATCTCTTTTCTGTTTAACTTAAAGGAAGTGGTCGTGTAATATTCATAATAGAATCTTAACCAAAATGCGAGCAAAATGACTACAATCACGTACCAAAGTGGCCATCCAAATACAAAAGCTGCAATAAAAAGTAACTTATAGTAAATAATGAACAACAACAAGTTGCCAATCATCAATATCGATGCTTTAAATTCTACATGTTTGACTTTAGATTTTGTGAATAAATTTGCCAGTAATATCGGAAGACCGTTAAGTAAAACAGAACACACAGCAGGGACAAAGCCAAGAATAAGAATCAGCGCACTCAAAATATTTAATGGCTTTTTTCTCAGTACATGTAAGTTCTCATTTTTCTTTTTTAAGGATTGTTCCAAAGTTTTAATTTCAGATTTTACTTGCAATAATGATGTTTCATCAAGTTCATCTACTTTTTCTGTAAGTTCTTTTTCTTGA
>JBGSOH010000074.1:0-5474 GCA_041739205.1 Saprospiraceae bacterium | reverse complement strand
TTATAATAACACAGATTGGGCACTGAATACATTAAAAAAAGCAGCAATAGACGGTATGGTAAACCCTGCCTACCAAAATATTTTCAAAAAAACATATGCAAACACCATCAAAACTACTATTGACGGTAACGAAATGCTCTCAAATATCATAGCAAATGCACCTACCTTCACTACTCCATTCACAGATAATAATCTATCGAATTCTTTCCAAATGATAGCAAAAACAATTGCTGGTAGAGATGCCCTAGGAATGAGTAGACAAATATTTTTTGTTGATTATGGTGGGTGGGATCACCATGATGATTTGCTAAATGATCAGGCAGCAATGCTTACACAATTGGATAATGCATTATATCAATTTAATGCTGCCATGGAACAACTAGGCATCGCTGACAAAGTCACGACCTTCTCCCTTTCTGAGTTCTCTAGAACCCTTACATCTAATGGAAACGGAACAGATCACGCTTGGGGAGGCAATGTATTTATCATGGGTGGTGCTGTAAATGGCAGAAGAATGTTTGGAGAGTATCCTTCTTTAGCTTTGACAAATTATAATACAAATAATGATACTAATCCACTTGAAGTAGGTGGAGGATCGTTAATACCTACGACATCAGCAGACGAATATTTTGCCGAATTAGCACTTTGGTATGGCGTTCCACCTTCAGATTTGGTAACGCTATTCCCGAATATAGGATATTTTTATGATGTTGCTTCGCAATCAAATCCTATTGGTTTTTTAAATTTGGGGTAGAAACTTTAGTTGGATTTCATCAACAAATTTTGACTGATTTGTTTGCTTATAATTTGATCATGTTTTTGGTCGATTAAGATTTTCATTGATTGATCATAGTCCGTTATTTCTATGATCTTTATCTCACTTCCTAGTTTAATGTTTATCTTAGTTAAATGTTTGAGAAATTCTGTTTGATGCTCCTTCACACCTAATACAATACCTTGTTGAGAGATAGACATTTCACTCAAACTCATTTGGTTTCTTAGTGTAAATTTTCCTTCTGCATTTGGAATAGGATCTCCGTGTGGATCAAATTTTGGATAATCTAGAAAGGCATCTAATCTACTTATTAATTCATCAGAGTCAATATGTTCGAGTTCTTCGGCAATATCATGCACTTGGTGCCATGCAAAACGTAATTTATTAACTAGAAAAACTTCCCACAATCTATGTTTTCTGATCAAACTTGTAGCCACTTTATTACCTGCATTGGTCAGTGTGACGCCTTTGTGTTTTTCATAATTTATCAATTCTTTTTCCGCTAGTCTTTTGACCATATCAGTGACGGAAGCTGCCGTAGTTTCCAATTGTTTTGCTATCGAATTGGTACTAACAGATTTTTTTTCTTTTTCTGCAATCTTGAATATCGCTTTTAAATAATTTTCCTCCGTGGATGAAAGTAACATAAAATATTTTCTGCAAATATATATCAAATTTTCACATCGGTGGGTACATCGGTTGACTTTGGATTGAAATTGGTTCTATAAATTATGACTTAATTGGACAAAATTGGGTTTAAAAACATCATCTTTGCATTTTAAATAGAAGCTTTTATGGACATTACCGAACTCAACAATCTGATTCAAATGCTGATAGCTAAAAATACAAAATGGCTGTAAACATCACAAAACCAACGGAATCTTATAAGATATTGGGTGTAGATCCTGGAACTAATATATTGGGTTATGCTGTGTTAGAAGTAGATGGTAAAAATCTGAGAGTATTAAATTTTGGTGTTTTTCACTTAGAAAAATATGAAGATCATCACGAAAAGCTCAAAGAAATATTCCTTCAGTTACAAGAAATCATCGAAACTTATTTACCAAAACAATTAGCCATTGAAGCTCCTTTTTACGGTAAAAATGTACAATCGATGCTGAAACTAGGACGCGCACAAGGTGTAGCAATGGCAGCGGCTATGACTATGGGACTTGATATTCAAGAATATGCTCCAAAAAAAATAAAACAATCCATTACTGGCAATGGCAATGCATCCAAGGAACAAGTTGCCGCTATGCTGGAAAGTATCTTAAAAATAAAAATATCATCCAAACACCTTGATGCCACAGATGCACTCGGAGTAGCCGTAACTCATTTCAATCAATCTGGTGGCATACTTGGCGGTCAAAAAAAACACAGTGGATGGGCATCTTTTATTAAAGACAATCCTGACAAAGTCAAAAAGTAAGGTTTTTATAAATTGTGATTGTCTATATAATTAATAACCTTACTCTTACCACATTAAATATTATCCCTACTTTTGCACTGTAAAATGAAAAACATGCCAGAATCTCCATTTTTAAAAAGTGACAGACTTCATAATCTTAGCTATGCTATTCGTGGTCCAATCTTCGACAAAGCACAACAGCTAGAGTCTTTGGGACAAAAAATCATTAACCTAAATATTGGTAATCCAGCATCTTTTGGCTTTGATGTTCCTGATGAAATCATGCATGACATGATACTTAATCTCAGAAATGCCCAAGGATATTCACATCATCTTGGTATTTTTTCGGCACGTAAGGCTGTGATGCACTACAGTCAACAGCAAGGCATACATGGTGTCACCATTGATGATATTTTTATAGGTAATGGTGTGAGTGAGTTAATCTTAATGAGTATGCAAGCAGTCATTAATGAAGGTGATGAAGTATTGATACCTTCGCCAGATTACCCACTATGGACAACCGCTGTAGCACTTTCAGGAGGCAAACCTGTCCATTATGTCTGCGACGAATCTTCTGATTGGAATCCTGACATTGCAGATATCAAATCAAAAATAACTGCCAAAACGAAAGGAATAGTCCTTATAAATCCCAACAACCCAACGGGCGCTGTCTATGAAAAATCTATTCTTCAATCTATTGTAAAACTTGCACAAGAACATAAGTTGATCATATTTTCTGACGAGATATATGATAAGATCCTTTACGATGATCATAAACACTACCCTACTGCTTCTCTTAGTGATGATGTTCTTGTATTTACATATGGTGGACTATCCAAAAACTACAGAGCAGCAGGTTTTCGAGGTGGTTGGTTGATACTCAGTGGACCTGTATATCGAGCAAAATCTATCGTCGAAGGTCTTAATTTACTCGCAAGTATGCGGCTGTGTTCCAATGTGCCAACTCAATATGCTATTCAAACCGCCTTAGGTGGTCATCAAAGTATCGAAGATCTAGTATCTGAAGAAGGTAGACTAAGAAAACAAAGAGACCTTATCTACTACTTAATGACAGACATTCCTGGCATCACATGCGTAAAACCCAAAGGTGCATTGTATCTATTTCCTAAAATCGATTTAAAAAAATTTGATATCAATGATGATGAAGATTTTGCATACCGATTGCTTGAAGAAAAACATGTTTTGATTGTACCTGGTTCAGGTTTTAATTATCCTACTAAAGACCATTTCAGAATTGTGTTTCTACCTCAAGCTGATGAATTGTCACATGCTACAAAATTGATGCGTGGCTTTTTCGATCATTGCCGTGTAAATAACCCAAAGGTTTTACAATCTTAATGCCGTTTCAAATTATAAAATCTAAGAATATATAAAAATAAAGTGTAGCTCATTTTTTATATAATTGAGTCCACTCCGAAAACAGAATTTGGGTGATAATCAGTTGTTTCTTAAATTAATGCACTTTCGATGGAAAGTTTATAACTTTGACTATACAATACGTCAGGACAAAAATCCAAATCGCCCAATGACTCACCTTGATCAGGATTTAGGGTTTTGATCATTTTGGGAAAATAAATTGTTTTAGCATCAGGATTATAGCTTATGGTTTGAAATATTTCCTTATTCAAAAGTTTATCCTTTAGATTTTTTGGATAATCTAATAATAATTTTTCAAAATCAATGACTCGTTCCTCACATGTATTCCAAAGACAGAAAACTTTAAATTCATCAAGATTTGTTATTTTTAAAATTCTAGGTAACATCGATTTATAAAGGTTCTATTTTAGAATAACTTGGTGTATCACTGGTTAATGATGCAAAATTCACCATTAACTCTTCTCTATGAAGTTCTGTCCATGCCTGTACTAACCGAAGCTGTTTCTTGGGCAAATCACCTTGCATGATTTCACCAGATTCGATTGACATTAATGCTTCAAACTCATTATACACAGCATGAAAATGTGGCGGAAAATGATCTTTGAAGTACATATAAATGATTATCCCATAATATCTGCTAATTTCTGGCATTAATTGGTTAAATATTTAAACAAAGATAAACCAAATCTATTATAAATAAGCAGATTTTAACCAACAAAATTGAAATACGTTCTTTAAAAATAGATCCATTATAAGGAAGAAGGTTAATTCTTTGCCATCCACGCATTCCACAACATAACCTTTTTGATGATTTAGATCATATAAATATATGACGAAAAGCAGGTTTCTTGTGGCACTCCAATCTTAATTTTGATGCTTCAAAACAATAGAAACATGTTTAAGCTCAAATCGTCAGCTCCAGGTACCATCACAAAGTGTACGCATTGTGGGGATGATTGTCCAGATGAACACCCAACACTTGACGAAAAGGATTTTTGTTGCAATGGATGTCAGATTGTGTACACGATATTGGCAGAAAATGGGTTGGGAGATTATTACAATTTTACAGATAATCCGGGTATAAGTAGACGTTCTGTTGTTGATAAAAACTACGCTTTCTTGGATGATGAAGATGTGGTAAATCGTATTCTAGAATTCAGAGATACCAATATTTGCAAATTGAGCATCAATCTGCCACAGATACATTGTGCATCGTGTATATGGTTGCTAGAGAATCTCGGAAAATTGAGCCCAGGTATTTTGGCTACTCGTGTCAATTTCCTAGCCAAAAAAGCAACACTGACTTATGATCCAAACCAAATCACACTCAGAAAAGTAGTAGAACTCTTAGACACTATAGGATATCCACCTGAATTAAATCTAAATACGCTTTCATCAGATACGACCATAGGTGTAGATCGCACGCTATACTACAAACTCGGATTAGCAGGTTTTTCATTTGGAAATATTATGTTGCTTAGTTTTCCAGAGTATTTAGGATTCGAAAAAGCATCTGTAAATTTCTACTTGGGTTATATCAATATTTTATTGGCCATACCTGTCTTACTTTATAGTGGTTTTGGTTATTTGAGAGCAGCTTATTGGACTATGAAGATGCGTCACATTGATATTGATATTCCTATCGCCATTAGTATGTTGACCTTATTTTTTAGAAGTGTTTATGAAATCATGTCTCAGACAGGCGAAGGTTATTTAGATAGTCTCGCAGGATTTATATTTTTCCTATTATTGGGCAAATGGTTTCAACAGTACACCTTTTACTCCATCTCTTTTGAGCGAAATTACAAGTCCTACTTCCCCATCTCCGCACTTGTGAAAACAGGCGAAAATTGGCAATCAAAAAGCCTTGAAAAGCTAGAAGCAGGTGATATT
>JBGSOH010000669.1:0-2497 GCA_041739205.1 Saprospiraceae bacterium | reverse complement strand
AAGGCGCACCTTTTATCCAAAGCCACATCATAGAAGTAACCGAAAAAGCATTTGATGATTTTGCTGGGACTGAAGTTGATGAAGGATTTTTGAGGAAGATTTTGGGGTTGTGAGATGTGATAAGCCAATTAGCTTAAAATTAATAATATTAGCGAATAAGCTAATAATTTAAAATATTAGCGAATAAGCTAATAAATAGAAATATTAGCGAATAATTTAAGAGTAAAAATGTACATTTGTGTATTAATTCAATGATATGATAGGAATATTAACTGGTGATGTCATCAATTCTGAAAAATTAAAAGAAGATGAATGGTTATTTCCACTCCAATCCTTTCTAAAAACCATAGGCAACTCTCCTGCTGATTGGGCAATATATAGAGGAGATGAGTTCCAAATAAAAATGGATGATCCTAGCCAAGCTTTTATCAGAGCTTTGGAAATCAAAGCTCTGATGAAAAAAAATAAAAATTTGGATGTACGGTTAAGTATTGGTATTGGGGAAGCAGATGTTTTGAGAGGAAAGATTTTGGAGTCAAATGGCCCTGTATTTTTAAGATCTGGCAGAGGGCTTGATGAGTTGAAAAAAAGTAAAGTTACGATGTCAATCTCTACAGGTAATGAACTGATGGACAGCGAATTGAACTTGTATCTGAAATTGGCATTATTTGGAATCATAGACTCTTGGACCGTGGCATCTGCGGAAATGGTCAGTATCATGCTCCAAAATCAAGGTGTACCACAAGAAGATATTTCGAGAAAAACAGGCATAGCGCAGTCAGCTATCTCTCAAAGATTAAAAAGAGCAAATTTTGAAGTTTTGATGGATTTGAATAGTATGTTTGTCAAAAAAATAAAAACTTTGCAATGATACTATTGATTACCAAAATGATTTTGGCTCATTTGATTGGCGATTTTTATTTACAACCATCATCTTGGGTTCAGGATAAGGAGCAGAAAAAGCACAAAAGTATTTATTTGTACCTACATTCTGCCATTCATGGTTTATTGGTTTGGATTTTACTATGGGAATGGAATGCTTGGAAAATTGGTCTGGCATTAGCAATTGTTCACTTTGTAATAGATTTACAAAAACTAATATTTCAGAAAGATGCTACAAAAAGAATTTGGTTTTTTATAGATCAACTGCTACACATCGTTTCTATAATATTGATCGCTAACGTATATCAAAATGGCTATATAACGTTAGATATTGTGGAATTGCTCCAAAGCAAAAACATCGTATTTGTTACAGGCTATGTGATTTTGACACTTCCCATGTCTATCATCATTCAAAAAGTGCTTATGCCATGGTCAGATCTCATCGGTGAGGCTGATGATGATTCATTACTCAATGCTGGTAAATACATTGGTATATTGGAGCGATCCTTTGTTTTTGTATTTATCTTAGCCAATCGTTGGGAAGCGGTAGGTTTTTTATTGGCAGCAAAATCAGTGTTCCGATTTGGTGATCTCAAGGAATCCAAAGATAGAAAACTGACGGAATATATCTTATTAGGTACGCTTTTGAGCTTTGGAATCGCCATTGTGATGTCTATGTTAACCATTTATCTAGCCAATTTAATTTAATAATTATGTATTTAAATATAAAGTTTTCAATTGTACTTCTCTTAAGTATAATTTTCGTGAATGTTGGTACAACACAAGTTGTGAAAGGGAAAGTGTTTGATAAAAATACAAACGAAGTTATACTTTTTGCCAACCTAACTTTTACAGATTCTCTAAATAGAGAAGTAATTTGTGAAACAAATTTGGATGGAGAATACACTATAGATTTGCAGAAATTTGGCACCTACAAAGTTGTATGTCAATCTATTGGATATTATCCCGAAATTATATCGTTAAACATGGAAAATAACAAAAATATAACCTTTGACTTTTATTTAAGGTATGATATAGGTTTAATTTGTGATTTCCCAATCACTATCACCGAAAAACCATACCAATCAGGAGATCTCACCATGACCCAAAATCAATACAAAGTCATGCCTGCATCCTTTCAAGATCCAGCACGAATTCTGATCAAATATCCAGGATTCTCTACACCCAATGATGGGGCAAATGCTATCATCTTCCGCGGTATGCCACCAGAATCAGCTCGTTGGCAACTTTTCGGAGCAGACATTGTCAATCCTAATCACCTATCCAATGCCGGGACAGCCAATGACCTTGCCACAGGGAATGCTGGTGGCGTTAATGCGCTGAGCGGATCTGTGCTTGATTATTACCACTTTGAAGCCAATCCTGCGGATGTATCCTATGCGGATGTTATGTCGGGTGTCTCCAATATGAAAATGGCACCCAAAATCAGACCTTTTGTGGATATCAATCTCATCGGAGTAGAAGCGGGACTTGGCCTGAGTCGTGGCAATAAAAATGTGTATGCATCATATCGATATAGTTTTGTAGGATTGCTGGATAAATTGGGTGTTAATTTTGGAAATGAAAAAATCGGATATCAGGATCTGAGTTTATA
>JBGSOH010000653.1:0-2136 GCA_041739205.1 Saprospiraceae bacterium | reverse complement strand
AATTTATGGAATACCATGGAATAATGGCCCTGGGATAGAAATTTATCAGAAAAGAAATAGAAAATGGGTAAAAGAAGCATGTACTATAGGCAAATTAAATAATACTTTCAGGAATATAATATTTAATGACAATTCGTTGTATTTGGCAACAGCCAACAGTGTTATTAAAGTTAAAAGTATTGACCTCGCTAACGATAAATATATCATAAGTAAAGCATATATACGAGACCTATCACTATTCAATGACATTCTATTTGTAGCATCAAAGAATGATGGAATTATTGCAATTGATTTAAAAACTGAAAAGCCGATAGATATTGACATTCTAAAGTGGTTGAACAAGCTGTACAAGGGATTTACCTTAAATAACATGCATATTACAAATGATTATTTGATCCTATCCTTTGAAGGAAAACCACCCATTGCGCTAAATATAAAAAACCAAATAGAATCAGTTCCTTTTGATCAGCAAATCGCTTCACATGACAATATGTGCGTAGACCAAAATCATATATTTGCTCTTAAAGATGGTTATCTAAGTAAACTTGATGCAAACAATGAGACATCAAAAAAACAATTCTGTCCTTATTTACATAACTCATTCGAGAAATGGCGAATTAAAGAAAATAATGATGAACTAGCAGTTTTTTCACTTTACAATTTATACATTTATGACAAACATTCATTAAAACTAAAATTTGCGTCTAATTTTTCTAATATATATTTTATTAATTCTAGCTCTAATGGGTTTTACATAACAAGTTCAACTGGTTCTTTTCTATATGAAAATTCAAAGATTCAGGAAATATATAAAAATAGAGACTATATCCATATTTTTGAATTTTATGGCTTAATATATGCGATAAACAATCAAGGTATCCTGGTCAATACTACAAACCAATCTACAATAAGTGCCATTGGTTTTGTAAATCACATCCTTCAAAATGAAAAAAGCGTTATACTATCATCTAATAATGGAGTTTATAAACTTGATGAAGTGAATGTGGAAAAAATGATGCCTAATCCTTACCATATTGGTATAGATTTTTTCGGATCGGCCATAGATGATTTCGGCAATATATGGGTGACTTCTTCAGATGGTTTGTTTCAGATTGATCTTCGAACTAAATTGTACAACAAAATTCTCCTTGAACAATTTAATATCATTTCCAGATATGCTCCTATTTACTTTGATGGAAAAATTATGGTCAATAATGAAAATAAGTTTACATCAATCAACTCAGAATGTTATAAATTATTTGTGTCCAAGCCAATAATGAAAAAACAAAACTTTATTTTAGATAATAATTATTTAACACACAATCAACATTACAATATACCACATGACTACAAGTTTTTTCAAATTCAATCCATTTTTAGTGAGCAATATTCAGATAGTTTATTCGCTTTTTTGTATCGGATACCAAGTATAGATACAACTTGGACTAAAACATCTTCATCTACCATTAACTTTTCAACTTTACAGCCTGGCAGTTATTCTTTGGAATTAAAAGCCATAGGAACAAACCATCTTTCTTCCGACATAAGCAAAACAAAATTTACGATTCAGCGACCAATCTATCAAAGGCCGTGGTTTATACTTTCTATGGCCTTAACCATTTTTGCATTAGGCTATTATTTCCAAAAGAGAAAGGTCGATAAAATTTTGCATAAAAAACAAATAGAATTGGACAAACTAAAAGCACTACAAGAACAGAGAGAAAGACTCGCCAGAGACCTCCATGATGAGATAGGGAGTGGCTTGAGTAAAATCAAATTTATATCTTCTTTAATCTCTGAAAAAGATGATGTACAGAACGACATACAGCAGCTTTCGTCATCCCTACTTGGTAATATGAGAGATATGCTTTGGTCTTTGGATATGGAAAATGATACACTACATGATTTAATAGCTAAAATAAGGATTAGTGCCAACACCCAACTAAAATTGACGGGTATACAATTAATCATGGATATTTCCGACATGGATGCAAATTTGGAGATAGCTGGTTTCGTCAGAAGAAATTTTTTGATGATCGTCAAAGAAGCAATCCATAATGTAATCAAGCACAGCGATGCTTCTACTATTTGGATTATGATCGATAGTAGTCAAAATCAACTTCAAATTACCATCAA
>JBGSOH010000644.1:0-5766 GCA_041739205.1 Saprospiraceae bacterium | reverse complement strand
CCCTAAAGACCTATTAGGATTACAAATCCATAAAAATCAAAGAAATCTATCTAAATTAAATTATCTGGAAATTTTTATTACCCCGATCCACAGAGCAGCGTAATAAAAAAGAGGCTATCTTTTTAGACAGCCTCTTTTTTTATTTAAGGCTTCTAGCATTTGCTTGTTTTTAAAAAGCCGTTGCTCCCAAAAGAATTTAGGATGTATTTAATAGTAGAATAAACAAATTAACACATGCACCATTTTGTCAACCTATGTTTTACATGGAAAAATGATATTTTCATTAGGGAAATTGATGATGAATATTTGTCTTTGATTTCTTTTGATTATCTTCGCATCCGAAACCAAACCAAAAGATTGTATGCTTAATGTAAACTCCGAAATAGGCACACTTAAAAAAGTTATCATTCACAGGCCTGACGAAGGTATAGCTAGAATTTCACCCAAAAAAGCAGAAGAATTACTCTTTGACGATATCGTACATCTCCCTCAAATGAGAGAAGAACATGATATTTTTAGAAGGGTTTTGCAGCATATTTTGGGAAAAGAAAATGTTCTAGATACGCAAAGATTAATAGAAGAAGGATTTGAGGCTAGCCCAGATATCAAAGAAGAATTGATAGATAAAATAGTAGATTATGAAGAGCTGCCGCTTACAGATAAAGACTTTTTTATGTCACTTGGAGCTTCGGCTTTGACCAAACTCCTTATTACGGGATATTATCAAGACGAAGACCATATATATTTTGATCCGATTCCCAATTTTATTTTCACTAGAGACATAGCAGTAGTTATAAAAGATCATATCATTATCACAAAGGCAGCTAAATCTGCTAGGTATAGAGAAAATTTATTGACAAGGTTTATTTTTTATGCGCATCCATTATTTAAGAACCTGAATGCTCAAGGTAAAATCATTAATCTTAATCATTTAGATAAATTTCCACCATCCAAAAAAGGAGAAGTGGTATCTATGGAAGGTGGTGATGTCATGATGCTTAATGAAGATTTTGTGCTGATAGGTTGCTCGGAAAGAACTACAGATTATGCCATCCAATGTGTAAAAAAGGTTTTATTCGAGAAGGGATTGGTTTCCAATGTCGCCCAAATAAATATTCCTTCAGATCGTACATGTATGCATATCGATACTTTGTTTACATTGATAGATCACAATGATATAGTTTGTTTTAAACCTATCATTTTTGATGGTGTGAGCTCTAATGTAAAAGTATATCGCAAAAATGGCGCTGAAATAGTGTACGATTCTGTTAAGAACTTCTTTCTTCATGAAATAAATCCAAAAGTAAATTTTATTTTTGCTGGAGAAGGCGCTTCACCTTATCAAGAACGCGAGCAGTGGACAGATGGATGCAACCTTGTAGCTTTAAAGCCTGGAGTAGCCTTGACTTATGATCGTAATCCAAAAACTGAAATTGCGCTTAAAGAAGCTGGTTATACTATTATGCATGCACGTGATATGATCTCACAAGTAAATGAAGGTATTCTAGACCCACAAAGCATTCAGAAAACCATCATTACATTGCCTTCTAATGAACTTTCGAGAGCGCGTGGTGGTTCACACTGTATGACATGTCCATTGGAGCGACTTCCAATCTAAACATAATATTATGGTGAGCTTTGATTTTATAAAACGGGTGAGATATGGAGAGACAGATATGATGGGATATCTATATTATGGTAATTATCCGCAGTTGTATGAGATCGGTAGGGTAGAGACCATGAGAAATCTCGGCTTATTATACAAAGATCTAGAAGAAAAATATAGAGTGATGATGCCTGTGGTACATGTAGACGCAAGGTATATCTTGCCTGCAAAATACGATGAAGCACTTACTATCCGGACCATTTTACATGAGTTGCCTTCGAGATTGATTGTATTTACAAATGAAATATACAATGAGCAGTCCGTACTGATTCACAAAGCTGAAGTTAAACTAATGTTTGTAGACATGGACTCCCTTAAAAAAATATCTTGTCCTGAATATATGTTGGAAAAATTAAGACCATTGTTTTGATCAAAAGAAAAAAAAGTCTAAAACAACAATTTTATGACCTGCCTTTTGTACAAAAAGCAATTGCTTGGACTAAGGTTTATAGTCCTTCGGGCTTTTCGGGTATGACGATATATGAGGTAGTCACATTTGTCATTGATGAAATTCAAAAAGATAGTATCAGTACAAGGGCAAACTCTATCGCATTTAGTTTATTCATGTCTATTTTTCCAGCCATCATATTTTTGTTCACTTTATTACCTTTATTTACCATAGTACAGGATTATACAGTTATGCTTAGTGACCAGTTACAAGGAGTCATTCCTCAAAGCGCGCATGATTATATTTTTTCAATAATTACCGATATTACTTCTATCAAAAGAGATGGTTTATTATCATTAGGTGCGATATTAGCTTTGTTTTTTTCTTCAAATGGGATGTTGACCTTGATGTCAGGATTTGATAAAGCATACCATCAAACTTTCAAACCTAGACATTGGATAAAAACTCGATTGATAGCCTTGGCTTTAACAATTGTATTGTCATTATTGCTCATTGTTTCTCTTATTATGATGGTAGTAGAAAGCAAAGTGATCGAATACTTGAAGACAGAGTTATTGATTGCTGATTCGTTGTTGATTTCTGTAAGTATTTTTAATTGGTTGTTTGCTGTATTTATGGTTTACACAGGGATAAGTATTACCTACACTTATGGCCCATCTATGTATAGACGTATTCCTTTTATTAATGTAGGATCATTGTTGGCTACTTTTTTGTCATTATTGACATCATTAGGTTTTAGTTATTTTATCAATAATTTTGGCAGATACAATGAAATCTATGGTTCTATAGGTGCCTTAATAGTCATGATGGTCTGGATACAATTTAACTGTTTGATCCTACTCATTGGTTTTGAGTTGAATGCAAGTATTGCTGTCCATAAAACTTCAAGATATTTAAAAAAGCAAAAGGAAATAGCTCAAGAAAAAGATGATAATCTTTCGTAATCTACGAGTTATACCCACTTATTCTCCCCATCTATAAGTTTGGTCCATGTGTAGTCCTGCTAAATCCATAACTCTGTCTACCACCGTATCTGCTATTTCTTCTACGGTCTGAGGTCTGCTATAAAATGACGGTGTAGCAGGGCAAATGATTGCACCCGCTTCTGTGAGGCTCAGCATGTTTTTGAGATGGATTAGATTGTAAGGTGTTTCACGTGGTACGATGATAAGTTTGCGTCTTTCTTTTAAGATAACATCTGCGGCCCTCGTTGTCAAGTCATCCGAAAGTCCTGCACTGATCCTACCTAACAGTCCCATAGAACACGGACACACAATCATAGTATCATATCGTGCTGATCCTGATGCAAATGGTGCATTAAAATCGTTTTTACTATAGAATGTAAATGGCCAATCATTTGCATGAAAAGGTCCGATTTCGATTTCCCAATTTATGATAGCATTGTCAGACATTAAAACTCCAACGATGAGATCACCACCTATTTTCGCGAGTTTTGTCATCAATCTTTGTGCGTATATAGACCCACTAGATCCTCCTATGGCCAATACAATTTTTCGGTTTTGCATAATCATTTGGTTACATCTTGTACAAACGGTGTTTTGTGTTAAGAGTTCAAAACTATGCATTAATTATTACGAAAATGCTAGAACTGCTGATTTGTTTAATTTCTGGAACTACTTGTATACGTTGACTTCGTATTATGTAAATATTCTGTTTATGGGGTTTCCATAACTTGTGTGGAAGAATAAAAAAAATAATTGCACTCGCAGATTGTAAAACCATCAAACTGTTGATTTACTTGATCTTAGTTATTAAGCCAATCTAGAGAGCTTTCTAAAGCTGCATTCTTTGGCTACAAAAAAAAAGAGAAGCTACCTTATTAGATAACTTCTCTTTTTATTTATACAGTTTTTGATTGTTAATTATTCAACAATCAACTTTTCAATTCTTGTACCTGCATCTGTTTTTACTTTTACAAGATAAATGCCACTATTCAAAAGAAATAGGTTGACAGGCAAAATGACGTCACCTGAAAGTGTACCATAGTCTTTTTGGCTGATGGTACTACCCGCAAGTGTCAATATTTGAACTTCTACTTGTGAAGGTTGTGCTAATGATAGGTCGATATTTGTAGTTGTTCTAGAAGGGTTAGGATATACTTTTACATCATTTGCTGACAAAATGATATTATCTGCACTACTTATGAATCCGTTAGCTAATGCCTCATCAACAGTAACCGTTGCAGCATTTACATAAGTGTTACCTTTCATCAAGATAGGAATGATGTGCATGTTTTGTGTCTTCCAATTATCGCCTAGTACAAAACTAAAAGTCTTAACTACTTTATCGCCAGGATTGTAAGTGCCAGTAAATGAGTTGTCTGCATTAGTTCTTAATCCTGAAACTGCTCTTGCTACGTGGTCGTAAACCATAAGTGATGCTGGTACTGGATTAGATAATAGTTCGTATCCTCCCATTGCACCATTGCCTCCACCAGCATATGCGTTTGCTTGATTGTATCCAGATGTTGTTCCTCTTACATCATCTTCTGCTAACACGAGAGACACAAAATGATTGCCAGATGCTTCAGCTAGGAAATCCACCTCCACAGAAATATCTAATGTCTTGGTACTTTCAGTATATTTACTTCCTACTAAAAACTGAGCAGCCGCTGGTTTAGCTATTTCGGTAAGGAATGGATCTTCTGCTGAAGATGGATCTAGTTCGCCTCCACGATTTACTTTACTACCAGGGAATCCTGAGAATGCCATAAAGGTATTGTATTCAGGAACAAGCATTGGGTCGGTAGAGCCATTGTGGACTGCTATAGGAATAAATAATCCTTTATAAACAGAACTAAGTTTATCCATAAATACAGCTCCTCTTGGGCACCATACACACCATGTTCCTGTTCCTTCTTCGACTAATACAGCTCTACTTGGTGCAGGCACAACGCCGTTTATGGAAAATACACTGATATTGTTGCAAGCATTCTCATCAGTGGATTCACCATTTATTTTACTTAGCGTGATGATGATTTCATTTTTACCACCTTGAAGCACAACTTCTGGTAGGTATATTATTTCTGTTTGACCTTTAGAAAGATCCATTTCTTCTAATTCTATAGGAATGTTTTCTGAACCTATTTGTACATTTAATGTAGCAGATGTAAGTTTCAATGCACCATTATTTCTGATAGAGAAAATTGGCTCATCTTTCATTCCTGCTAATTTTCCACTGCTCCATACAAAATCAGTCACGCCAGCATCCAATTGGAAAGCTTTTGTATCTGGATTATAATCAAAAGAAACATCATCTACATAGTATAGTGATTTATTATTTCTAGGGTAAAAGTTGATCGAACCTATACTGTTTGTAGGATTAGAAAATGATCCTACACACTGGCCATCTATTTTCACTATCCATACATTGGATCCAAAATTAATTTCCATTTCAAGATCAAACCAAGCATCTTTTTTATGGACGGTACTCAATAAAACAGTAGCTCCATTTGTAAATATTGCACTACCATCTTCATTTAGATTTACATCTAAAGCCCAAGTTTGCCCTACTGTACCAGTTGCTTGATAATTGAAATAAGCGTTTTTGCCTGTAGGAACGAATAAACTCATCTTATAATTAAATCCACCAAATGTATATCTACCACCAAAAGGTAATACTAAATCCATAGGTCCACCTGCAGAAGCGGTACTAAATATTTTAGCACTTA